>JAUWNP010000053.1 GCA_030612585.1 Anaerolineae bacterium | reverse complement strand
GCGTCTCTGGCTCGGAAGGTAGCGCCAAATCACGTTCGCGCTGGCTTGCCCGATCATCCGCAAACCATTCCAGCCAGCACGCCGGAGCGTCCATGTCCTCGGCACCGTGATCGGTGATGCGGCGACGTACCCGGCACAGCATCGGCGTGTTGACCGCTGCACCGGCGATGATGGCCTGGCCTTTGGACAACGCTGGCAATTCCTTCAACAGATCGCGCCCCACGCTCTCGACACTCTCCGCCACGCGGGCCTGATCCACCGGGTTGACGATGCGCAGAATGAACTGAGTCATGCACTGGGAGAGCACGTCGGCGTCCAGCTTGCCAGGGCGCTGGCTGATGAGCCCCACGGCCACGCCGAACTTGCGCCCTTCGGACAGGATGGTCTTGAGGACCTGCGAGCTCACCAGGTCGGCCGCGGCTGGTGCGAAATTGTGCGCCTCCTCAATGAGCACAAACGTCGGGTAGGGCAAATACGTCTCGTCGCCCTCGACGGCCAGCCGTTTCTCCGTCTGCGTGCGCGCGTAGAGCAGCCGTCGCAGCAACGTGGCCACGACGACCTGCTGCTCTCGATGATCTACCTCGTTGAGCTGCAACACGGTACACTGCCCTGGCCGAAAGAGTCGGTCGAGAGGCAAACTCTGGAAATCGTTGAAAATGGCAGAGTTTTCCAGACGCGAGTTGATCCGCCAGATCACCGCACCGGCGGAGACAAAATCATCGTCCTGAGACAGTTCCTCCATTTGTTCTTCGACGCTCTGTCCAGCTTTGCGGTTCATTTGCCTCTCGGCTTCGCGTACCGCCAGCCGAAGCTGCGCCAGCGTCCACTTTTCACCGTACTTACGCCCAACCAGCCTATAAGCCCGGCCCAGGACATAGTGCATCCGCTCTGACATCTCGGGCAGCAGGTAGCGTAAGTCGCCCAGTGTCAGGGATGAAATGCGCACCTTGACGTCTTCGGGATGGATGATCTCGACCTGTGGCCGATAACCTGCATCACTGGCAAAGGCATCCAATCCCTGCATCTGAGTCAGCGTGTCGTACTCAGCGTGGGGATCCACGATGAGCACGGCTGCCCGGTTGCGAGGGGACATCAACTCTTCGATGAGCACGCCAGCCAGGTAGCTTTTGCCGGATCCAGTGCTGGCGATGATCGCCAAGTGGGTGCTGGTAACCGCCCGCAGGTCAATGGCAATAGGCACCTCACCGACCGGACGGCTGAGGAGCGAGCCAACATGTGCAGCCCCGATCTCGCCCATGGCTCGCTTGCTGAGGACACGGGCCAGCATATCGTCCTCGGCCACGTAGATGGGCACGCCGGCGCGGGGTGGCAGCCGGGGATTGATAAAGTCGCCCAACGCTTCATCGTAATAGCCCAAGACCACGACGCCGACCTCAAACAATTCGTGATCCTGTCCGGTGTAGCCGATCATCGCCGCGACCTCGGCTGGGGGGACATTGGGATCAGCCAGAAAGCCATCGGGAAACAAGCGCACTGGACGCCGCCCGGTGATACGCCCCAGCACGCGGCGGGATTGGCCAACCACTGATGTTTCATAGTAGACGAACTCGCCGACCTTGGCGGTCCGTTCGCGGTCCGGCGTGATGAAGATGTACTCGTGGACTGTTTCACCAGGACCTTTGGTCGTGCCGATGGGGATGACTGGGCTCACGACGCACCTCCTACTGGCCCGATGACCGCCTGCCAGGCCAGTTCGCCGCGCAGCACGGAGAGATGGGCCACATGGCCAGGAAAGAGGGCGATCAGCCGGTCAACGACGCGCAGCAACAGGTGACGGGCCAGAGGGCTGCCCAAGGCCAGAAGCAGCGGCGCATAGCCCAGATGGACACCAGCCGGGTTGCGGCTGGCTGGATGATGGAACGTGCGAATCACATCGTTGTCCATTCGCTCAACCAGCGCGTCAATCTGGGCGGCCAAAGATGGCACGCCGTGGGTGACGCTACCATCCGCCCCCAGTGTGCCCACGGCGGTGATGCCAACCAGCGTGACCTTTTCGGCCAGATAGTCGGGCGAGAAGACGGCCAGGTCGGGCGCGGGGGAGAGACGCGGACCGAGGCTGCCGAACTCGGGGTTAAGCAGGACGGTGTCGTAGATCACGCCGACCAGGTGACCGTTGCCCTCGCTCAATGGGATGCGGACGAAGGTGCCGAAGGCGTAGTCGGCGGGAGATGGGGGCGATTCAACCTCACCAGGGCCGTAGACCTGACAGACATAGTCAATATGGAAGCTGGACTTGACAACTTTACCTATCACCATTCTATTCTCCGATCTGTAATAAGCTCCACTCGCACTTCGACTCGCCGCCAGCCGCTCGGCTGAAGGGAAGAACCTACAGCTATAACTCTGGCCTCAAGTCTTCTTCCCAGCGCAAGCAAAATAGCGATTTCCTCATTATATCTTCGAGGAACGTATCCCAGCTTGCTGTCCGGTGTTGGTTGTCCCCAGTGTATGGCTACTGCATACTCGTCGTACTCATTGTCCAGTTCGTGTTGCAGTTGTGCAAGTGGCTTTTCTTCTCCCCAAGATCTCTCAAAAAGCTCATCAATGAGCTTCTCACCACTATAGTATTGCCACCCTGCAATGTTGAATATGACTCGTCCAGTTCTCCGAAGCGTTCTACTCGGGCGGCGGATTACGTTAGCACGTCGGATGGCTTGCCTTATTGCCAATTCTGGCAAGTGGGATATCTTATCCCGCAGATAGAATGGACTCAAGCCAAGGAACCAGTCCCCCAATGGCTGCCAATCCGATGCGGACATTGCCCCCCGCTCTTCACGATATAATTCACCCAAGGCTCTGGCTAGAAATCTCGACTGCACGCCTACCGAGGAGAAATATACTGCCTCAGGGGTATCAACTCCGTATTTCACCTGCGCTGGAGCAGCTTCCAACCACAGGATCAGAGTTGGATTGCCCAACCTCTCAGCATGCGTGTGCAGAGCTGCTAAAGCCCAAGGCAGTTTGAAAGTAAACTGCTTGGAGATATAGCTTTGACAGGTTTCCGTTCTGACTGCTATGCTATCAAGCTCCCCAAAGTAAGTATCCCTAATACTTGAAAAGCTCCCGCCATTAAGCCAATCAATCAAGACACTATAATGATCAAGTCCCTCTACCACCCTGTACTGATTTTTGCGATACTCAGAACGTTGAGGTCTTGCTTCACGAATATTGTCGAGTATGAACTGAATATCTTCGCGAGAAATTACTTTTTTAAAGGTATATTGCTTGGCCTTCAATCCCGCGCACCTCTTCGCGATTCGTTCGGCAAGTTGTTCTAGCAAAATGTTGGACTTGTAACGTAGGCCCGATGTGTTGAACCTTCTCAACTTGGTCGAATCCATTTGACTGCAAATCGTCGCAAACCTTTGGCTCAGTCTGCTAACCGCTTGCCGAATTTCCGGATCAGGGTTTTGAATAAAGAGGAACGTGCTTTTCAACGCATTGTCAACCAACTCAGGTGTATGATCGATTATCCTGTCTTCGTAAATGGTGAAAATAAACACCTGCAGTCGTTGCAGTACATCTGCCAACTCCTCTACATATTCCACCTGAGCCAATGCCTGAGCATCTTTAATGGTTTGAGTTAGCGCACTGAGTTCATCAACGACACGCTCCCTCTCATCCTGGAGTCTGCGTGGTGGGAATTCACTCTTGATTACTAACTCACTCTCATCCAGACTTACCAGAGACTCGAAGTACTTTGCATCATCATCATCTCTTGCGAATTCAGGATGGCGAATTGCGATGATTTTCCCCTCAGTCTCAATAAGAGCGCGACCAGCTCGGCCTATGATGTTCTTAAAGTCACTGACAGAGAGTCGGTGCTTGCTCCAAGTCTGATGGTAGCCTAGAATGAAGGTCTGAATTGGAAGGTTGACACCTTCTGCTAGAGTCGTGGTACATGCCAAGACACGGATGACCTTGTCACGGTACGCGCTCTCGATCTCGTTCCGCACATCAACGGGTAAATCCCCATGATGAAAGGCAACTCCGTAAGGCAAACTTCTTACTATTGGGAAATCGGGGCCAAGTCTCGCAGAAACATATTGCACGAGTCTGTCAAGATTGGGATCCTTGAGACGGTCAAGTTCCTTTTGAGCATGTTTGCAGAACCGAACCAGGTCCTTCTTCTCTTGAAAGTAGACGAGTGTTGAGTTCTCTGAACCAAGAAGTGCAATCAGTTTCAAACAGCGATCATATCTAGTTTCTTCGTCACGACGAACTCTCTTGAAATCATCATTCACCCAGAAACGCAGTCTGTACAGTCCCTCCAAGGTTCTGTGTTCTGTTCCGATGTCGTATCTGAAAGTCAAATCAGCGCAAGTTCCCCAATAACAACGATTTCCTTGGCTATCCAAATCAACTGGATGATCCCAATCAGGTGTCAGTTGAGGATACCACAGTACACCGATCAATTGTCGGGTCGGAGACCAGTTGCTCACAACAATTGGAGCAATACTCTCTTGTCCAAGCCACAGTCTTACAAGAGGTTGCTGTGAGCGCGGTAGCACTGCGGTCATAAAGACCATTTTGGCATCCTTCAGGTTCGGTTTCAAGAGAAGCCAAGTAACAAGAGTTTCGAGAAACCAACCACGGTTACCTTCGCCCACCTTGTGTATTTCGTCAAAGATGATTAGCTCAACTTGATCAGCAAATGGATCACGTTTTCTGAACAGGTAATCCAGTTTCTCTGGGGTCAATACAGCTACATCAACTGTTTCAAGGTAATCCTGTTCAATGGTACTGATTTCAAAAGCTCCAACAACGCTCGTGACACGGTAGCCAAGAAACCGAAGGCGACGGTGAAGTTTTGTCTCTATTTCGTCCACGAGTGCTCTGGTAGGTGCAACGTACACACATTTCGATCCTGGTTTGTGCTGGAGTGTTTGGACAATCACCATTTCTGCCAGCAGGGTTTTGCCTGCGCTAGTGGGCATGCTGACAACAACTCGATTTACGTCATCTGACAAAATGCTACTCCGTTCAGGCTGATCCGGAGTCTCTACCCTGGTCAAGGCGTCGATCTGCGATTGCCAAAGCTCATGAACTGCGTTCCAAGGGAATCTCGTCAATGTTGAGATGTAGTCTTCGGAGAATCCATGGGCTCGTAATACGCGCCAGGTTGAACGTTCTTCCATCCGTTCGAGACAATCGAGCAGCCTGGACGCCAGCCAGTGTTCTGAGAGGAGTTCATAGTCGCGGGCGATTTGACGACCATTGCTTAGGGTTGTCAACGCTGCACGATAGGCTCGCTCTTCACCACTTATCATGAAACCAACGAATTGGATAACCGCTCTGCAGACCAATACCCAAAAACCTGTTTCCTCACCATATTGCCTGTCAATATCATCCAGTTCTCTATTGACTTTCTCAGGTGGATCAAGAAGTTTCGAGAATATGGGCTCATGATGATGAATCCAGAAGAATTCACGTGCCAGCAGTGCAAGAGTCATATTCATTCCATACTCGGCAGGTCTGGATAAGAAGTCCTGTTTGTTCTCAGGCAGCAAATCATCTTTGAAATACGACCTTGCCAGAACCGCCGAATTGGCCTCATACCGTGATAACGTGTTGACAATTGCTGCGTTGAGAAAACAATCTCTTTGAAGAGCAAGGTCTGCACGTGCTTCCGCGTAACGCCCCAGTAACTCAAATACAAGCCCTGAAATGGCTAACCCATCTTGCACATCAGAACTCGGCATCCTTGATCGTCTCCGAGGATTAGTCAAGGCCGTGAGCAGATAGTATGCGGTGTCCCATAGTGTTCGCTGATCCGAAAGACCAGGTACATCTCTCTTGAATCGGTAAGACTCGTAGGCGAAATGCAACTCGGTGATCAAGTTCTGCAAATCAGTGTAGGTATCACTGATTTTGATTGCGTCGAGACATTTCTTTAGTTTTTCTACGGAAGCAATTTGATCCATATTCTATCCCGCACCTGTTCGATGATTTTCGCAAAATCACCCACTGCACAAAGTCGGATCTGGCGACACATTGCATCTTCTGCCAATTTCCCCCTAAACCTAGAGGCAAACCTTGAAAACGCACCAGAGTGCATAATGCAACTGGCACTGTATGTAACGCATCCTCCAAATCTCTTTCTAAGTGACGGCGTAGGAGAATAAAAATCATCGATCATTTCATCGATAAATCTTTTTAGCACATCATCATTGCTATGTAAATCGAAAAGCAAACCGATCATCTCCCCAAAAGACTTGGAAGTTTCTTCTAAATGTCCTCTGTAAATCTTGCCGGGGAAATTATCCGGGGTACTATCGGTTGTTCCTTTGCATTCCCAAGCAATATAATGAAGTGAATCGTAATCATCTTGATCTCCACACAACTCGAGACAATCGATGCCACTATCTTTGGAATGTTGTTTAGGCTTTCGTGGAACAGCATCAATTCTCTGATCGTAAAACTGCGATTGCACAAGGTACAAGATTAGTTCACCTACATAGCCCTGAAGCGCAGTTTCATCAAATTGTATGCTCCCCATTTCTTCTTTGGTCGCTTTACTACTCACAAATCCGCGCCAGAATTGATCTCTAAACTTCTCTTTCCACTCGGGGGGAATAGGTATCGAGTTTTTCCAGTATTCGAGCCATTGCTTATACCAATTCCGATGCAATCTTAAGCGTGCAATAACAAGAGCAAGTTCATCTAAGAACTCATCCCATTCCTGAACCTCCAAGTCGTTTTTGACAATCAAGTCATATCTTGTGTATCCGTGCGAATTCGGTACGTTAACGTGTATATCAAACCATCGATCAAGGGAAGGAAACTGGTCCATAATTCTACTGTCTCCGTCTATCTTTGCTGATCATCTTCCGGCTGAAGCGAAACGGCAAACTCCTCTTCTCCGCAAACTCCTGAAACGCCCGATAAAACCGCTCTCGGTCCTGCATCGTGATCACCGCTACCGCGTCGGCGGTCTCCAGCGCGTAGGGATAGCCATTGCCCACAACGCACTCTGCCCGCACCACGTCCAATGTGTGCTCTAACTCGCCGGCCTCCAGCAGCCAGCAGGGCAGGTCCAACCGAGATGGTGGGCGGTCGGCCGTCGTCTTCAGGTAAACGAAACAGACGCGGTCGTAGTACTTGCCACCACCGACCGGCAGCACCTTGTCGTCGCGGGCGCAGACGTAGGCCACCGTGCGGTCGCCCCATTGCATCCTGGGGCGTAGCAGCGCGCCATCGCTGATGCGCTGGCGCGTGCGCCGGCCGGCCAGCGCATCTAGCATCGCTGCCAGGTCGTTGGCATAGCTCGTATCCACGTAGCCAACCAACGGCACGCGACACTCTTCGGACGCCGCCAGCAGCGACATCACTGCCTTGATGTATTGCTTTTGGCGCTCCGGTAGCATGTGCTGGACGAAAGAGATGACCAGCGAGCCATCGAAGAAGCAGACCGGCTTGACCTCGTCATCGCAGGCGGCCTGCATACTCTCCACCAGTTTCTCACATTCCAGGATGAAGCGCCGTGCGTTGACGCGCCAGTCGGGGAAACCAAAGGCAGAGACATCCTCTTCGCCTTCGTCGGCCAACTCGTCGGGGGCCAGAACCTCAAAGGTGATGTCTTTGACGTAACCCTGGTCGCCGTCGTGAGGATTGACGAACCAGCCGATCTGCACTGCGCCCACCGGCACCGAGATGTCCTTGCTGGGCGTGATCTGTGAGCCATCCACGGCGACGGTCGGTACACCGGTCAGCACATCCCGCGCCCAGGCCCGTGCCTGCTCGTGATTGGCCCAGGTCTGGCTGAAGGGCACGACAATGCCAGGATGTTGATCGTGCTCGACGGTGGGCCGGGCACCGGGCCAGGGGACACCAGCCAGTCGAGCCTCAATCTCGGCCCGATTGAGACCGACCAGCTCTATCAATGCCTGCTCATAGCCCGCGATGGTGTCGCTCAGCTCTGTCTCATAGCCAGCGAAGCGATCATCTTGGGCCTCCAGTGCGGCGATCACTCGTTCTCGGTGAAACATCAAACCTCCACCCGTTCGACGGACTCAGGGCCGGCCCGGCTGACGCCGTTCTCTTTGACCACCCGCACCACGTTGTCGGTGTTCCGCTCAAAGGTGTCGTCGTGGCTGATGACAAAGAGCTGGGAGAAGCCCTTGACGTTCAGGATCTGCTCGGCCAGGTTGTCACGCCGGTGGTCGTCCAGGTTGGCCGTCGGCTCGTCGAAGAAGGCGACGTCAACTGCCGAGACCTCGCGCAATAGTGCCAGGCGCACGGCAAGAGCGGCTGCCATCTGCTCACCGCCAGAAAGTTGCTTGAAGGTGCGCTCCCGACCGCCTGCCATCAGGACGATCTCGTAGTCCTCCGTCCAGCGCAGCCGGGCAGTGTGGTCGGCCATAATGTCGGCATAGAGACGAGCCGCCTGCAGCGAGATGACCTCGACCAATGCCTGGGTCACCTTCGGTCCCGCGTCCCGCAACACCTGGCGCAGGTAGTCCAGGAGGGCCAACACCTCGACCAATTCGGCGTGCTCGATGCGGACTGTCTCGAGGGCCTCCTGCACGTGCACCAGCCGCTCTATCTCAGCCTGTCCTTCGTTTACCTGATCGCGCTGCATACGAATCCGCTCGCTCAAAGTCGCCATCTCACTGCTCAACGCGGTAAACGCCTCCAGCAGTTGCGCGTAGGCTTTGGCATCATAGCCCGCTGCAACCTGGTCTCGCTCCCAGACTAGGCGCTCCCACTCAGCATGAGCAACCTTCCGTTCATCGCTCAGGGCAGCGACGCTTTCCTGGCGCTCTCCCAACGTTTCTGCCTCGCGGATGTGCTCCAGGTAGCGCTGGTGACCCGGTTCGTGAGCGGCCTGCGCCGCTCGCCCAGCCTCGATTTGCTCATCCAGGTTGGCGTAGTTTGCCAACTCCCCCTCGAGCGCGTCCTTATACCCCTTCAACTCGGCGATGCGCTCCTTCGTCGCCGTCAAATCCTTCTCCACGACCTCCCGTTGGCTGGCGGTATCGGCAGCGCGCTGGTAGTCACGTCGAGGATCTCCCAGTGCCTCAAGATCGGCCGTCAGCTGTTCGACCTCGGCGGGCGCGCCGGCTAGCTCGGCAACCGTCGCTTCGACCCCTGACAGGGCTTTCTGTTGAGCGTCTATCTGCGCCGCGAGATCATCTGCCTCCGCCTGGCGAGGGAGTTTTTTGACCTGCTTTTCCAGATTGCGCAGCGCCCTCTGTTTCTGGTGCCGGCTTTTCTCTGCTGTATCTTGCCGGGATATCGCTTCATCCAGCGCCGCCTCCAGTTCTGCTTGACGCACCTGGTTGCGCGCCAGCAACTCGGACCGATGTTCCGGCGTCAGCGCGCCTTCGCACACGGGGCACACCGCCGTCTCAACCGCTTCCAGAGTGACGGTTTGCTCTTTCAGTTGATCCAGTTCCGCCTGGTGTGCAGCGATTTGAGCCGTCAGCGCATCGCGTTGCCCGTCCAGTTCCTCCAGTTCCGCTTGTAGCGCTTCGATCTCCCCTTCGACCTCGGCCAGTTCGACCAAGCCAGCCTGGATACCTGAGAGCCTGGTCTCCAGGTCAGCCAGTCGCATCTGCTCTTGATGTAGATTTCGCTCCGCGTCGGCCAGCCGGTCGGCGAGGCGCCGTGCCTCGGCAAGTTCGCCCTCCAACCGTTCCTGGGATTCTACCTGTGGGCGCAGCGCCTCCATCTCGGCCTCGGCTACGGCGATGGCCTTTAGATCCGATTCCAGCCCGACGACTTTCTGCTGGGCCAGGGCCAGATCGGTGACGTGTCGCTGGAGCGTGTCGTTCAGACGGTCGCGCTCTCGCCGCCGTTTCTCCAACTCGGCCAGATTCGCCTGGGCTGCCAGATAGGCTTGGTGCCCAACCTCCGTCTCGCACACTACGGTCTGAGCTTGCTCGGCCCGTTCGACGGCGGCCTGAGCATCGGCCAGTCGCGCACCGAGGGTCTTGACCTCTGCCTCGGCTTGGGTAACCGTTTGCTTCAGCGCATCCAGACGTTCCTTGATAGACTCGAGGGCTTCCTTACGCTGAGTCACGTCTTGCAATTCGACCTGCAAGACAGCCTGGCGCTTTTCACCGACCTCAATCTCAGCCTGCAGGCCGGCCACTTTCTCCCGCAAGGCCGGCAGCGGTTTGACCTCAGCCTCGAAGCCGGCGATGCTCTTCTCTTGCTCGGCGATCCACTTCTTGAGATGACTTCGTGGATCGAGCAGTGCCTTCCAGACTTTCTCGTACTCATCCACGCGGAGAAGGGGGTTGAAGGTGTTCTTGCGATTGCCTGCCTTGTCCAGGAAAGCCGCTGTCAGCAGGCCCTGGGGCACGCCGACCGCATCCTCGAAGAGGGCGGATAAACTGGTAGTTTCCTCCACCTCCATAAACTCGTACAGCCAGGCCTGCGTCTCTTCTTTACCGCTTGTGAGATTTTGGTCAATCTCTGAATCGTAGACGTAGTAACGGCTACTGCTGCCGCACTTGCGAACCACCTGGTAGGTTCGCTCATCGTCGCTGACCAGGTGAACGGTGACGGTGGCTGTCTTTTCTCCCTCGCGGACGAAATTGCGTCGTATGTAGGGCACAGAGTCAAAGAGCGCAAAACCGATGGCCTCCAGCAGTGTGCTCTTACCCGCGCCATTCGGCCCGCAGATGGCATTGGTACCCTCGGTAAAGACCACACTCTCCCGCCGGTAGCTCTTGACGTTTTCCAGGTCTATCTGGGCAATCCGCATCTTACGTGCCTCTCCTGAGAAACCGGGTTTTCAAGAAAAAACCCGGTTTCTGACTAACTCGGTTCGCGAGCGACGCAGGTAGTCTATCACGGTCTCCGGGGGGCTGTCTTCCAAGACCAACCGCTTCACGTCGAGGGCAACGCGCGTCCAGTCGTCAGCGGCCGGTCGGAAGCGGGCATCTCGCTCCAGTAACTCGCGCACGATGGTGCGCTCCAGTTCCGGGCGACTGGCCTCGACGTCCACGGCGATCTCGAACTCGGCTGGAGTGGTCATGTTTCGCACCCGGGTCACGAGGGGCGACCAGGCATCGTCCAGCAAACCTTTGATGTAGTCCAGGTCGAGGTCGTAGCGACTGAAGGGGAGCACCCCGCCCAGTGTGAGTTCGATGACGGGAGCCGGATCTCGGGCAACGCGGCTCTCCTCACGCCTCACCAATGCGCGCACCGCGTCGTAGACGAGGTTGGGATCGGTTAAAGTGTCTACCTCCAGGCGAAAGCGATGGAAGGGACGGCGTGGGGTCGTGATCAACTTGGCCTGGTGATCGGGGTCGCATCCCGGATGAACCTCGACCAGGTAGTAGCCCCGCTCCGGCCAGGCGACCTCTTCGTTGCGCCAGGTCTCTGGCGAACCGGGGTTATAGATCCACCCATCTATAGTGTAAGGCTTGTGGATGTGTCCTAAAGCGAGATAGTTGATGCGCTCCCGCAACGGAACCAGGTCATTGTAGGTAAGCGTGCCGGAGTAGCGTGGCACTTGCCCCTCCAGGCTGGCATGGGACATCAAGATAGCGAATTCTACGTCGCCATGATCCATATCGGCCAAAGCGTCGGCAAAGAGGCCAAAGACCTTGCCAGTGGAAGCGCCATAGTACTTGAGGCCATAAACGCGGACACCACCGGGCAGATCCAGATAGGCCCCTCCGGTGTCACCGTATGGCTCCAGGATGGCACGTCCGTCCTCAAAGCGCGGGTTGAGCAGACACAGATAGCCCAATCCATCCAGGAAGTCCACCCACGAATACTGGTCACGATAGTGGGCCTTTTCGTGGTTGCCTTCGATGGCGACGACGGGGATGCTGGCCTCGCGCAACCGTCTGAACCCCTCGATGGCCACGCGCATAGCCAGTGGATCTACGGTGCGTTTCTCAAAGAGATCGCCGGCCAGCAGGACAAAGTCCACCTGCTGCTCGATGGCCTGTTCGACGATGTACAGAAAGACCTGGCTAAAGTCGTTGAAGCGCTCTTTGGAGCCGTATTGTTGGTAGCCGAGGTGGATGTCAGCAACGTGCATGAAATGCATAACTACAACCTCCGTCACTATTTGTGGGTCGGTATGTAGTACACCAAACACATACAGACTGCTCCAGTGCGTAAGCGGAGCCGAAGGAAACCAGGTCTGCTTCAACCTGACAGGCCAGTTCATGGAAGAGAGGCAACAGACAGCCAGAGTCATGAGCCAGGCGGAGGTTCTCCAGCGTCAGGTATCCTCTAGGCATCACACTCCTGTCATTGAACGACGGTTCCGGTCAGCGTGGGACATGGTAATTATATGTGCATTGGCGGGGAAGGGCAAGAGCACGCTACCTATCCCATTCTAACGCCCGTCTCAAATCCGCGTCCAGCATCTCCAAATCCACCAACGACGCCCCCAGCGACTTGGCCTCGGCGCAGGCAGCGTCGGTGAACCCGGCGCGGGCGAAGAAGGCATAGTGAACCCGCCAGCCCTCCCCTGGGATGACGCGCTGCGCCTTCCCCACCAACTCCCGGATCACGGAGCGCCCTACTGCCTTCACCCCCCCCATTTGCATTCCCCCAACAGGATGGCCTGCTCCCGCCAGTTGAGCGCCACCACGTCCACCTGCACGTCCTTTGACCAATGGCTGCCCACGATCTCCGGCGGGAAAGGCAATCGTCCGGCGCGGGCCTGGACCAACGTCCACTCGCGGCACAATTCCTCAAAGGCGGTCAGACCCACGAAGGCGCGGAATTGTTCGGCGATGCGTTGCCAGAGAACATCGGTTAACTCCTGCTCCACCAAACCCAGGTTGGGTTGGATGAAGCGGAAGTAGAAGCGCAGGTAGGAAGACGTCAGGCCCAGCATAGCACCGATCTCCTGCGGCGTCCGGCGGCCGGCCGCTATGGCCTTCAACACGGCCTCGTACGTCTGCGTCTCGCGGCGGATCACGTCTCCCACCAGGATGAACGGCTCACTGCGAAACATCCCGATGCGCCGCATGAACAGACGTTGGATAACGGGAATTACTGAACCGACGAGAAAACCAGTGGGAAGAAGATATCACACCTTCTGGGCAGCAGGCTAAAATCCTGGGTAGCGACGGCGCTGGCGACGATGGTAGGCGTCTGCACGTTGGTGATGTAGCCAGGTGCGCTGGCCTCAAAGGGGTGATCGCCGGTGAGCGACGAGAAGAGGGTGTAAAAGCCATCGTCCACAGCCGCATCATCCGGCGTGGCCCACGTGGTTGTGGTGTCGGTCACGTGATGGACGCTGGTGACCTTTGCCCCGTTCAGTCCGTCGCCGGTGTCACGGTCGTAGACGTTGCCAACGACCAGGCCGCCGCCCGCGAGCGGGACGCAGGTCGCGCCACTGATGCGCACCTCGTCCACCTGCCACCACCAGTACCAGAAAGCATCGTGGTAGTGGAAGCGAACCCTGGTATCGGCCGCGGAACTTGAGCCTCCTGCCCTAACCCTGCCGCCAGTGTTGTCAGGGGCCGTCCAGATCGTGTTCCAGTTAGTGCCATCGAAGAGATCCACGTCGGCAGCATCGTCGCCGAAAAGTGTCATCTGGTTGTACGAGAATTCAGCCAGGATCGCCTCATAGGGCGAAGCATCGAAGGGCGGTGATATCAACTCGGTGTCCATATCCTGCAGGCCGCAGTTGTCACTGTCGGCGTCGGCAAAGTTGCCAGAGACGCCCGTGAGGTTGCCCTCAGAGTCGCCCTCCAGGTCGTCATCGCCGTACCAGACACAGCCGCTATCGGTGTTATCTACAATGCTCCAGCCGCTCAGCGGCCAGGTCTCAAAGTCCTCGCCGAGGAGGAGGGCGTTCACCGTCACCGTGTACCCCGGCGCAGTGCACGCCACCGAGTCAATGTCCAGCGCAAAGTTCTCGGAAGCGCCCGGCGTGATGACGCGCGTGACCTCAATGTAGCCATCGCTTTCCGCTTTCACGGTAAAGGTGAACGGTAGGCCCTGCGGTAAGGTGGTAGAGTAGTAACCGCTGGCTGGGTTGGTAAAGAGCACGTCTTCGAACCGGAACCCCTCCATCTCCAGGCGGGCGTAGAGCGGCCAGCCGTGTTCAGAACCATCGCGCACCGTGCCGTCTACGATTGCAGGGGGGATGGGGATAAGCTGAAAGTCCCGGGTCACGGTTACGCCTTGGGATACGTTGACACCGGTAGCCACACCGCTCTCATACCCAAAGGCATCCACGGTCACGGTGTAGTCGTCGTAAGCCGGCGGGTCGTAGTTATAGTCGCCGTTCACGTCTGTGAGAGTCGTAAAGCCGCCCGGATCGGCTGTAGCCAACGCCCCGCTGATCGGAACACCGCTGCCAATCTCGGTGACCCGGCCTTGCAGCGTACCACTCTCCACGGTCAGCGTCAGCGGCACCAGTACCTGCGGGTCGGTCGGGGCGGTGCTGCTGATGACCAGGCTACCAAAGTAGGTATCGGGAGCCAGGCCGGTAGAGTCGATGGTCACGTCGACGATGGCCCCCGGGCCAGGCGCGACCGTCCCGCTGACAGGGGAGACGCTGGCCCAGGGAACGGCCTCGCTGATATCCCAATTCAGGTCGAGAGTGCCCGTGTTGGTGATGGTCAAGGTCTGCTCGGATGTCGCTGCTCCTCCCAGCACGGCGCTCAAGTCAGATGGCGTCACCTCTATAGCCGGTGCTTCCAGGTAAAATTCCTGCCGGACGGTGCTGCTCAGGGACACGGTTGGCGTCTGTACGTCCGAGACGTAGCCGCTCCTGGTAGCGGTAAAGACGTGCGAGCCCTGTGGTGAGAACAGCGTGTAGAACCCTTCGTCCACAGTCGGGTCGGGTGTCGGTCCCGTCGTGGTCGAATAGCCGCTCTCGTTGCTCACAGTCGCGCCGTTCAGTTCGTCGCCGGTGTTGTTATCATAGACGTTACCAACCACCAGGCCACCGCCTGCGAGCGGGACACAGGTCGCACCACTGATACGCACCTCGTCCACCTGCCACCAGTATTCCCAGTAGGCATCGTGGTAGTGGAAGCGAACCCTGGTATCGGCCCCGGACCTAGCACCTATTGCCCTGCCCCTGCCGCCCGTGTCGGCAGGGGCCGTCCAGATCGTGTTCCAGTCAGTGCCATCGAAGATATCCACGTCGGAGGCAGCGCTGCCGAGAATTGTCATATGGTTGTACGAGAATTCAGCCAGGATCGCCTCATAGGGCGAAGCATCGAAGGACGGTGATATTAACTCGGTGTCCATACTCTGCATGCCGCAGTTGTCGCTGTCGGCGTCGGCAAAGTTGCCAGAGACGCCCGTGAGGTTGCCCTCAGAGTCGTCTTCCAGGTCGTCATCGCCGTACCAGACACAGCCGCTATCGGTGTTGTCTACAATGCTCCAGCCGCTCAACGGCCAGGTCTCAAAGTCCTCGTCGAGGAGGAGGGCGTTCACCGTCACCGTGTACCCCGGCGCAGTACACGCCACCGCGTCAACGTCCAGCGCGACATCCTGGGTGATATCCATCGTCAGCGGCCCAATGGTGCGAGTGACGGGGACGTAACCGGCCACCCAGGCGTTCACGTTAAAGGTGTAGGTCACCCCTTCGACAATGGTCAGGCTGTAGTAACCTGTCACGGGATCGTTCCAGAGGGTACCTTCGGGCGGGCTAACGGGGTCGCCCTCAACGGCGATGCTGGCATACAGCGGCCAGCCGTTGTTGGTGTCGCTGATGACACCAGAGACGGTATAGTAATTGGTGTAGGCGGTGAGGGTGAGGTCCCGTGTCGTAGTAGCGCCGGATGAAACGGACAGCCCGGTCACAGTCGCAGGTTCATAGCCGTAGTCTGCTGCGGTAACAGTATACGTCCCGACAGGAGCACGCAGGTGGTACGCGCCGCTGGTATCGGTCGTGGTCTGCAAGATGTAGGTCGGGTTGCTGGCGCGGACGATGGCGCCAGCGATGGGAGGATAGCCAGCTGCGTCCTCCTTCACGGTGCCGCTGAGGAATCCCCCCGTCATATAGGGCAGGGCCGCGTCAACCTGGATGCGGGGCTTGGTGACGCCGTTGCGGGCGTCGGTGACGGGTACGCCGGTATCCTGCAACACGGCAATGGTATCGCCTACCGTGGCCGCGGGAGCGGCTTGCTTGAGCAACGCCCAGGCCCCAGCGACGTGGGGTGCTGACATCGAGGTGCCGTTTTTCTCGGCATAGGCGTTGTCGGGGATGGAGGAGTTTACGCCCACGCCAGGCGCCAGCAGGTCAACCATCTCGCTACTATTAGAAAATGGGACGACTGTGTCGTCGTCCTGGGTGGCCCCGACGGCGACCGCCGACGAGATACAGGCGGGCGCGTTGATGCCGTCGGTATAGTATCCATTTCCTGAAGCAATGACGGTGGCGATCCCCACCGAAAGCAGGTTGTCTATGGCAGCCTTGCGGGGATCAGAGTCACAGTAGTCGGTGTAGCGCCCTCCGCCCAGGCTCATATTGACCGCGGCGATGTTATAGGTGAAGCTCATGTCATACACGCGTTCCAGGCCGAGGAGTTGATCCGAGTTCCAGCTCAAGACGTCCTGTTCACTCTCGAAATAGCTAAAGACCTGGATGGCTATGATGTCCGCGCCCGGGGCGACGCCGTCGTAGGCAACGGTGGCGCTGGCGTGGCTCCCAGCGGCGATGCCCCCTACGTGCGTGCCGTGCGAGCAGATGTTGCTCGCCCCAGCCCAACACAGGGGTACGTCGGGATCCGCCACGTGCGGTTCAGGGGCGCAGAGCGAGCCTTGTGCGCCTGGATTATACCAATCCTCCCCTCTCGAGTAACACGCCTCAGTGATCACGCGGCTACTGGAGACCCCGCCGAAGAACTCGTGGTTCCACTGGACGCCGGTATCCAGCACGGCTATGGCATATCCGTTACCGTCGTAGCCCGCAGCCCAGACGTCGTCTGCGCCGATGATGGGAACGCTGCTATCGAGCAGCGGCTCATCGAGACTGTCCTCGTAGACACCGGTCACCAGCGGCGAATCCAGCAGAGCCTCCAGGCCAGCCGCGTCCACGGTCAAAGCGATGTAGGGGATATACTTATAGCGGGCATTGATGGTAATCGAAAATCTCGACAGGCTATCGAGCAGCGTTTCTTGGGCTGTATTGATAGATTGTCGTTGCCGCTGCACAGATTGGGGGGCCGCACGTCTTCCTTCAGGCACAAAAGGCACATCAGTCTCTACCCCGACAATCAGCGGCACGGCACCCTCGTTTTGGGCCACGGCTCTGAGTTTCTCTGCTTCCGTCTGCGACGGGTGCCCGGTTGGCGGGAGGCCTGCGGGTGCAGGTACAAACGGGCGAACGGGGGATGTGGCTTTCTCCCTGGGCTCAGGCTCCCCTGGTCCCGGGGTCTGGGTCGCTGCCCGCGTGGGCAAGATCATTGAGCTCAGCAGAGCGACCCCCACGATCAACAAGTAGAGGAATGTCGTACGTTTGCTCACTTTGGAATCTCCCTTCAAATAAGCCACTGGCAAATTAGTATAAGGGGTATGTGGCTTATTCTACAGCAGGCAGCACCATCCGTCAACTAGCACGAGCGAATTGCCTCACCAAAAAGGCTGCCAAAAGCAACGTATGACAACGAATAGAAAGGATTTACCGAATTGGTGGAGCCAAATTCGGTAAATCCTCAAGATTCGATGTCATATTCAGACACCATCAAACCAACAACACCCAAGCGAGGGGGACACTATCAGAAAATCGGACACGGGCAAACACGGATTTCACGGTTTTTTTTCTGGACTTGGAATCTGAACTCGCGCCAACATCTCAACCGGCGCCGACCATCCTCAACGAGGCCAGGCGGGCGTCTCGATCGCGCACGAAACGCTCGATGCCCTCCAACACCCAACGTGGTGATAGGTGCGCTTCGTCGAGTACGTCGTCCAGCGTGCCACCAGTGCGCCAGCGATTGTCCCAATCGGCCGACAAAGCGTACTCCTCAGCCACCTTGTTGAACAGCCAATCGTGCATCAGCCAGCGTGCTTGTGTGGTGATAACGGTCGAATCGGCACGGTCGCTGGGCGAAAGCACTCGCCGGCGATACTCCTCTGGCTGAAGCGCGAACAGTTGCGGGCTGGTCGCGCAGACGATCTTCACATTGAGGCCCCGCTTCTCCAATTCCGGCAGGATATGAACGACGCTGACCATGGCGCTGGTCCCCTGCACGATCAGGACGCCGCCGCGTGGCTGGTCAGGCCGCTGTGTGCTAAAATCACGCACCACGTACGCGCCGCGCGCCGCCTCGAAGTGCGACGGCAGGCCCAACTTGTCACGGTCCGGGATCTTGATCGCCGGGCGGGTCAGATGCAGGGCGACAATCGGCGCGGCTTGCCTCAGCCCCGCGCCCAGGAGCACCGGCACTTCGTTGTGCTCCCACGGATGCAGGTTGATGATAGACCCTGCGGGGAAAAGTTGTGTCACGCCAGGCGAGAAGATGCCAAAGTGCGTGCGGCTGTCGTCGGCCGTCTCTGGCCCGGAATGGCCCGCTATCCAAATCACCTTGCCCACTTTCCAATCGCAGTCCTGCGCCAATTGGCTGAACAGGCGAAACATCCCGTACTTGAGATAGGAAAATGATCCGTACGTCGAACACGCGCCCCAGAAACCATCGAATACATCTTCTGGATTGGGCGCAAAGTTGACCGTGGCCATGCCTGCCAGAATGCCAGCGTTAGCAAACTCGGTGATCTCCTGCGGCAGCAGCACCCCCTCTGGAGTGCCATATCGTTCGTACCAGCCGTATCCGGGAAAATCTCCATAGCCCTTGGCAAAGCCGCTGACATTCGTTGAACCAGCCAGATCGGCCGAACAGGCCAGAACCAACGGCCGGCCATACTCCTGCGCGCCGAATGCATTGACCCACCCACCCCATTTGGCGAGCGCCGCTCGATTGGCGACGGACGTACCGGGTTTGACGTACAGTTCGGCCGGGTAATTGCGATAGTCGTACAACCGCTCGTCCTGATAGGGAGTACCGCGCCCACCCAGTCGGAACGCGGGTATCTCCTCGGGCACGCTATCGCCCAGCGCCACGAGTGTATCGGCCAGGTAGTCTACCAGCGCCTGGTCTCGATGGAGCACACCTATCACGGCCCTCAAATTAGCCTCGAACTCGGCTCGTTGTTCGGCGGGAGCGTCAGGCGCAGCACCACCAAAATTGGCGAACGTTACGCCATACTTCTCGGCGAACGGACGTTTGGTTTCCCAGAACAACTCAGAATTGATTTTGTGCGGTGAACCGTGCGACAGGTTATCGTACTTCAGGTATTCACGCCCCTTGCGCGTCTTGACCCAGGCTACGCTGGGCACGCGATCGGGATTGTCCCCCAGCACCATGGACAGGATAGCCTGCGCCACCGGGCCCCACTCACTGCCAGACTGTGCGTTGAACACGCGCCATCCGTGCGACCCAAACCAGTCGGTGGGTGTGCCATAGACAGCGCTGCTGACAGGATGATCGTCAATGCCAAAGTCATTCCAGTCTACCACGTAGTATAGATTATCCAGACCCAATCCCCAGGCCGAGTTCAGCGTCTCGTGAGTACCACCGGGCGTCAGGCCCGCCTCACCCTCGAAGATAAACACCTTCACGCCCTCAGCACCGGCCCGCTTGAGCGCCAGTGCCACACCGGCCGCCGCCGGGCTGCCATGCCCCGATGGTCCGGTGTTAAACTTGAGGAACAGCGTCTTGCCCTCCATCTCGGCGTGCCCCGACAATCCGCCACGACGCCGGAAGTCCAGCAGGTCCTCCCAGTGCAAGGCCCGTTCCTCGGGGTTGGGGATGGCGTAACGTTCGTCACCGGTCTGCTGGTACTTGATGCGTAACGTCTCGTTGAGCACGGCCAGCGTGCAGTAGACGAGCGGAATCGTGTGGCCCGCGCCCAGAATAAACCGGTCGCCAAATCGTTTTTCGGGATGGCGGATGTCCCAGCGCATACAACCGCTGAGCAGTGTGACGACCAGGGCGTGCACCTTGGAGCGCGACCCTCCGGGGTGACCGCTCTGGCGGTAGTTGAGGATTAGGTCAATGAGTTGGTCAATCAGGTCTTTGGTCTTCTCCCAGTGGTCGAAGTGCTGGGCCAGTTCCTCGTGGCGTTGGGCAATACGCTCTTCAGTAACGTGATTCATATTGGATTCCTTTCATTTGGCATGCTACGGCAGCGGGTCGCGTGATGCGCTTGAACTCTAACAAGCAACGTGAGTGACTACGCTCTTACCAAAACAGGCACAAATAGAACACGGATACACACAGATGAAACGGATTCTCACGGATTCTTTATCTTTATCTGTGTACATCCGTGCGATCCGTGTTGATCCGTGTCCCATTTGTAGATGGTCGAGCAGTTACCAATGTGGTATAATAGCAGTGGAAGAGAACTGTAGTCGGGAGGGTACGATGGCCGAGTGTATGTGGTGCACCCCCAACTCGCTGACAGTCTATGATATCCTGTTTGGCGTCGTCGTGCTCATCGGCATTGTGTCATTCAGCGTTCTGGCAGCCCGCGCTGAGGCGCGGATGTGGCGCGCGATCAACCGTTCCAACGGGGAACGCCGGGCATTACAGCGCCAGATCACGCTGGGGAAATCACACCTCCGCTAACCGCGAACAACCCCAGATCCCTATTTAACGTCCACCTTTACCCCGGACAGTTCCTCAATCAACGTGACCAAAGCCGAATGGTCGAGTTCAGCCTTGCCGGTCGCCACCAGCGATCCATAGAACTCGTGCACCAGGCTGGTGGCGGGCAGTGGCACGCCGTACGTCCGCCCAGTCTCCAGGGCAATCTTTAGATCCTTGTGATGGAGACGGGCCTTGAACCCCGGTTGAAAGTTGCGGTCCAGAAAGCGCTGGCCGTGCACATCCAGGATGCGGCTTTGTGCAAAGCCGCCCAGGAGCGCCTCTCGCACCCGGGCCGGGTCCACGCCCGCCTTCGTTGCCAGCACTAATGCCTCACTGATGGCCTCGATGGTCAACGCTACCACGATCTGATTGCACGCCTTGGTCACCTGGCCCGCGCCCGCGTCCCCAACGCGGACGATGTTCTTCCCCAGCGCCTGGAACACCGGCAACACGCGATTGAACACCTCCGGTTTACCACCGACCATGATGGAGAGTGTGCCCTGCTTAGCGCCGACGTCCCCACCGGAGACCGGCGCATCCAGCATCTCGACCCCCAACTGCTCCGCCTTGGCCACCAGGTCTCGCGCCACCACCGGCGAGATGGTGCTCATATCCACGATGACCTTGCCCCGGCCGATCCCTTCGAAGACGCCTCCAGAACCCTCCAACACCTGTTGCACGTCCGGGGAATCGGGCAAGCACAGCAGGGTGATCTCCGCCCGCTGGGCCACACCCTCTGGCGAGCCACCATCCTCCGCCCCGGCCGCGACCAACTCTTCCACCGGTCCATGGCTGCGGTTGTGTACGACCAGAGGGAAGCCCGCTTTCAACACGTTGAGGGCCATGGGTTTCCCCATGATGCCCAGTCCGATAAATCCTACTGTTGGTTTGTTCATTATGACCTCCTGAGAGGTGATTTTAGATTTGTTGATTTAAGATTTGTTGATTGGGGAAGGCTAATCTGACACTGTCAAGTTACGTTTTACCTCAAATGCGAAGCGCCGGCGGGGAATAAATTTCCCAACACCGGGCCGGCCAACAAAGGCTCCATCCTCGACGACGAAATGCCCCCGCTGCAGCACGTGGCGTGGCCAGCCGCGCACCTCCCAACCGGCATACGGCGAGATGTCGGTGCGCATGTGCAGAGATGCGGCGTCCAGGGTCTTGCGCTTCTCCGGGTCGAAGATGACCACGTCTCCGTCGCTGCCGGGAACCAGGGTGCCCTTGCGCGGGTAAAGGCCGAAGAGACGCGCCGGATTGGTGGCCGTCAAGCGCACCCAATCGGACAGGGACAGGCGACCCTGACCCACACCGTAGTGGTAAAGCAACCCCACCCGCGTCTCAATCCCCGGTAATCCGTTGGGAATGAGCGTGAAATCATCCCGCCCGCGTGCTTTCTGCTCCCGCGTGAAAGGGCAATGATCGGTACCGACAGTCTGGATCGTGCCCGCAGCCAGCGCCGTCCAAAGCGCATCCTGATTGCTCCGCTCCCTCAGCGGTGGGGAGAGTACATATCCGGCGGCAGTGTCGAAATCCTCGCTCTCGTAGACCCGCTCGTCGAGCAGGAGGTACTGGAGACAGGTCTCGCCGAAGGCCACCTGGCCGCGGGCCTGGGCACGCCGCAAAGTTTCCACCGCCCGCGCACAGGTCATGTGCACGATGTAGATGGGCGCAGAGGCCGCTTCGGCCAGCGCCAACGCCCGCTCCGTCGCTTCGGCCTCGGCCACCTCTGGCCGCGTGAGCGCGTGGTAACGCGGCGCGGTCTGCCCGGCCGCCCGGCAGGCAGCGACCAATTCATCCACCAAGTGCCCGTTCTCGGCGTGCACGTTGACCAATGCGCCCAGGTCTCTGGCGCGCTCAAGCACGCGGAATAGTTGCGCATCGTCCAGCATGACGATGTCCTTATACGCCAGCAGAGCCTTAAAACTAGTGATGCCCCGTTCGACAACGGCTGCCATCTCATCGATCACGTCCGGGCGTGGGTCAGCGATGAGCATGTGGAAACCATAGTCAATGACGGCATGGCCTGCTGCCTTGGCCTGCCATGCGTCGAGTGCCTCCAACAAGTTGGCGTAACCACACTGCTCGGCGTAGTTGATGACGGTTGTCGTGCCCCCGCAGGCGGCGGCGATGGTGCCGGATTCAAAGTCGTCGCTCACGGCCAGGTCCGGCCCCAGAGACAGGGCCAGGTGAGTGTGGGCGTCAATCCCGCCCGGCAGCACCAGGCAGCCGGTGGCGTCAATCACCCGCTCGCCGTCGAGCGATTGGCCGACGGCGGCGACCTTCTCGCCGACGATCCCGACGTCGGCCGGGAAGACGCCCTCTCCCAGCACCAGCGTGCCGCCTTTAATGACGACGTCCACAGTTAAATCTCCAAATCTGAAATCAACAAATCTCAAATCAAAGCGATGGCGTTTTGGGGGCAGACGCTTGCGCATAGGCCGCAGCCGACGCAGCGGGCGGCACGGATGCGGGTACTGCCATTTTCTTCGAGTGGCGCCTGCTTGAAGCAGACCCTTGAACACAGGCCGCAGTTCGTGCACTTCTCCGGGTCAATCGCGGCCCGGGCGTCGTAGCGCATCTCCGCTTGCGCCACCCTGCGGTGGGTGAGGCCGCGCAGAGTGTTGATGTCCGCAAGACCCCGGCCGGCCAGGTGCTTGCGCAGTTGGTCCTCAACCCGATCGAAGACTTGCAGACCGCGCAACAGCGGCGCGGCCACCATCCCCACCACTGTCCCGCCGACCATCGTCACCTCGACTACATCCTCGGCCTTGTTCACCCCGCCCACGCCAACCACCGGCAGGTCCACAAAGCGAGAGATTTCGTACACGTATTTGACCAAAACCGGCTTGATGGCCTCGCCCGAAAGATAACCGCTCCCATCCTCGCTACCCATGCTGGGCAACCCGGTCTCCACATCCACCACGAGCACCGGGCCGATGGAATCCATCGCCGCCACCGCATCTATCCCGGCCGCCACCAGTTCTTTGAGCACTTCCTCCAGCCGAGGCATGAAGGGACACAGTTTCACCATCAGCGGGAGATTGACCCGGGGACGGGCCAGTTTCACGGCGCGGATCAGGTCGTCGGGATCGTAATCCACCAGGGAGATGGCGTCGGGGCCGCGTTTAGCGATCTCCTCGGCCATGTCGGCCGCTTCCTGGGGCGTGACGTAGTTCTTGGCAATGCTGGTCACCAGCACAAAGTCCCGCTCGCGGAGCGACTCGATCTCTTCCAACCATTGCTCAAAGCCGATGTCCGACCAATCGGCGTTCATCAGGCTGCTGCGTCCGGTTTTGGCGATGAAGGGGTTGGGCGAGGTAGCCGGTTGGGGGCGGATGCCCTTGGTGAACATGATGCCGATGCTGTGTTCGGCAGCGCGGCGGATACGGTCTGCACTGCCGGTCAGAGGCCCCTCGGTCAGCGCCAGCGGGTTGC
>JAUWNP010000308.1 GCA_030612585.1 Anaerolineae bacterium | reverse complement strand
CCGCTGACTGCGGTCACACTCACCGACGACTTCTGGGCGCCGCGCCGGCGGGTCAATCGGGAGGTCACACTTCCCTCGCAGTATCGCCTCCTCGAGGAGACCGGCCGGATTGATAACTTCCGCCGTGCGGCGGGCAAGTTGGATGTTCCCTTCCAAGGCAGATACTACAACGACTCCGACGTCTACAAATGGCTCGAAGCGGCCGCGTGGACGCTCGCCACCGGTGCCGGCCACACCCTGCGGGCCGAGCCTCAGGACGAAGCCCTGGTGCAGATGGCCAACACTGTGATCGCCGAGATCGCCGATGCGCAACAGCCCGACGGTTACCTCAACACCTACTTCACACACGATATGGGTACTGAGCGCTGGACCAATCTGCGCGATAAACACGAACTGTATTGCGCCGGGCACCTGATCCAGGCCGCCGTCGCCCACCACCGCGCCACCGAGGATGGCCGCCTCCTCCACGTCGCCCGCCGCCTGGCCGACCACATCTGCGACCTCTTCGGGCCGCAATATGGTAGGGACACGGCTTGTCCGTGTCCTCCCGGCCACCCAGAGATTGAGATGGCGCTGGTCGAACTGGCACGTGAGACAGACGAGCCGCAGTACCTGATGCAGGCGCAGTTCTTCCTGGACACACGTGGGCGGGGACTGATCGGCGGCAGTGCATATCACCAGGACCACAAGCCCTTTCGGGAGCGATGTCCTGAGCTACGCCCTGAGCTTGACGAAGGGCCTGCCGAAGGGTTGGAGCGGATGGTGGGCCACGCCGTGCGCGCGGTCTACCTGAACGCGGGGGCGACGGATATCTACGCCGAAACGGGCGAGGTCGCCCTGCGCCAGACGCTCGACCGCCTCTGGCGTAACATGACGACGCGACAGATGTACGTCAGCGGATCCATCGGCTCGCGCTACGAGGGTGAGGCGTTCGGGGAGGACTACGAATTGCCCAACGAGCGCGCCTACGCGGAGACCTGCGCCGCCATCGGCAGCGTGATGTGGAACTGGCGTTTGCTTTTGCTTTCGGGCGACGCCCGTTACGCCGACGTGCTGGAAACCACGCTCTACAACGGCGTCCTCCCCGGTCTCTCGCTGGACGGGGGAGCCTACTTCTACCAGAACCCCCTGGCCGACGACGGAAGACATCGCCGCCAACCGTGGTTCGGCTGTGCCTGCTGCCCGCCCAACGTCGCCCGTCTCCTCGCGTCACTTCCCGGCTACCTCTACAGTCTCTCCGACGAGGGGCTGTGGGTACATTTATATGCCCAAGGGTCTGCCCGCATCTCGCTCCACGACGGCCACGCCGTCAGCCTGACACAGCACACCCGTTATCCGTGGGACGGTGAGGTCGTCATCGAAGTCGAAGGGCCTGTCCTGAGCAAGGTCGAAGGAAATGGAATCTTCAGCCTTTGGCTGCGCATCCCCGCCTGGTGCGAGGAAGGGGCCACGCTCGAGATCAACGGACGGCCTTTCACAGGCGTGCTCGCTCCCGGCTCCTACGCCGAGATTCGCCGCGCCTGGCAGCCGGGCGACATCGTGCGGCTCAACCTGCCGCTGGGGGTCCGCCGCGTCGAGTGCCACCCTTACGTCGCTGAAAACGCGGGCCGGGTCGCCCTGATGCGCGGCCCGATTCTCTACTGCGTCGAGCAGGCCGATAATCCCGGTCTCGACCCGCGCGACGTGATCCTGTCCGCCGGCGCGGATTTCACGGCGACATTCGAGCCTGACCTGCTTGGCGGCGTGGTCGTGCTGCGCAGCCAGACCGAGGTCGTTCCACCGGACGATGGTTGGGAGAATCGTCTCTACCGCACACTGGGTCCCCGCTTGGAAAAACCGCGCAGCCAGTCTGTGGAGGCGACCGCCATTCCCTACTGCGCCTGGGCCAACCGCGAACCTGGCCGCATGCAGGTCTGGCTGCGAACCCGGTGACGACAACCCATTTCTACGAGGTTACTGCTCAGCCGTTGCTCCCAGCCCCCGTCCCGGGGGCGTCCCATGCGAAGAATGACCGCTCAGGGTAAGATGCTCTCGCTTACACCGCCCTCGGGGATGAGGGCTGAGAGCCTGAAAACATCCAGCCTGCGACAGGCTGAGGAATAACTCTACGAGGAGGTGCGACGATGAACTTCGACTTGGTCATCACCAACGGCACAGTGATTGACGGCACCGGCCGACCCCGCTTCCGGGCCGAACTGGGCATCCGCGATGGCAGAATTGCCGCCATGACCACGGGCGAGCACCTGACCGGCGGGCAGACCCTCGACGCCAATGGCCTGGTCGTGGCACCGGGCTTCATTGACGTCCATTCTCATTCCGACTGGATTCTCCCTCTCCCCGACCACGACCAGATCCTGGCCCCTCTCCTCCTGCAGGGCATCACCACGCTGGTCACAGGCAACTGTGGCTTCTCCCCCGCCCCGCTTACGGAGGCGTCCATGCCCCTGGTGGAAGGATTCTCAGAGGAGATGCGGGAGCGAGCCTCTTCCTACCGCTGGCGCTCAATGGCCGAGTTTCTGGATATCCTCGAGGACGACGGGCTGATGTTCAACGCTGCCTTCCTGGTGGGCCACGGCACGCTGCGCTACGCGGTGCTGGGTGACCGCGCTGACGGTCCTACTCCGCCCACGCCAGAAGAGATGGAGGCCCTCTGCCGCCTGACCCGCCAGGCCCTGCGGGAGGGGGCCTTTGGCCTGTCGGCGGGGCTGGCCTACACCCCGGGGGTCTTTGCCCGCAACGAGGAACTCCTCCCCCTGCTGCGGGTGGCCGCCGAAGAAGGCAGCATCTTCACCGTCCACGGGCGGGCCTACACCTGGGTCTCTCCCTTCTACAGACCGATGATCGTGGGCACGCCCCACAACGTCCGTTCCACCAGGGAACTGCTGGACCTGGCCCGGCAGGCGGAGGTGCGGCTGCAACTATCGCACCTGATCTTCGTCGGTCGCCACACCTGGCGCACCTATCGCACCGTCCTGCGGGACGTCGAGCGGGCTGCCGGCGGCGGATTGGACGTCGCCTTTGATGCTTTCCCCTATACCGTGGGCAACTCTACCGTCAAGGTTATCTTTCCCGACTGGTTCCTCGACGGTTTCGCAGAGCAGATCAACGACGCTCGTGCCCTGCAGCGGCTCAAGAGAGAGATCAACCTCCTGCGGTGGACGTTGGGGCTCGACTTCCGGGACATCACCCTGTTGTGGGGCTGCGCGCCGGAACTGGCCGAACTGGAGGGATTGGACTTTGCCGCCATCGCCCGCCGCCTGGGCAAACCGGAGTTCGAGGCCTACATGCACGTTGCCCGGGTGAGCGAGGGCCAGGCCCGTATCCTGTTGGGCACATACTCCGGCGATGGTGAACAAGAGGAGCCGTTGCAGGCAGCGCTATCCCATCCCCTGTGTGCTTTTATGACCGACACACTGCTCACCCGGCGGGGCCAGCACAACCCGGCCTCCTTCGGCACCTTTCCCCGCGTGCTGGGACGCTACAGCCGCGACCTGGGGCTCTTCCCACTGGAGGAGGCGGTGCGCCGGATGACCTCGTTCCCGGCAGAACGGATCGGCCTGAAGGACGCAGGCCGCATCGCCGAGGGGGGATGGGCTGACCTGGTGCTCTTCGACCCGGCGACGGTGGCCGACAACACCACCCCC
>JAUWNP010000015.1 GCA_030612585.1 Anaerolineae bacterium | reverse complement strand
AAGCTGTTCCATGCGCCGAATATCGCGCATCGCCAATGAGGTTCCCATATTCCAGCCTCCTGATGTTTAGATTGGATTTCATCTATCTTTCTCGGTAACTTGCCCGTATTATACTACACAAAAGCGTTGATTTCAACATGGTCTCAGATGCGAACTCAGCGTCTTCAGTGCCTAGACAGTGAGATATGAACGAACCGCCAGTGCCTGGCTTGCCAATCCCTTCCTCTTACGCTATGATAAGCCCCAATGGCCGACCTGTACGCACGACACCCCATTGACGCGCTGAACTTGCCAGCCCGCGCCCGCAACGCGCTGGTGCGGGCTGGCATCACCACGCTGGAGGAACTGACCGCCCTCAGCGATGCCGAACTCCTGGCCCTGCGCGGCTTTGGCGCGACATCGCTGGCGCAGGTGCGGGAACGGCTGGCGGCACGGGCAGGCGAGCAGACGACAGCACCTCAAGCAGAGCCCGTCCCTGCTGCGCCTCCGGCCAACGGTGACCTGCCCGGGCGGCAGGTGCTCCACGCCACCTGGCTCCCCGGTCCCCCAGGCCATCTCTTCCTCTGGGGCGAGGGAGAGCCACTGCCACCCCGCCGGGGACGTGCCCCCAAAACAGTACCCCACCCCTTCCAGTTGCCATCCGCCGCGCTACACGACGCGCTGCCCGGCCTGATTCCCGCCCATGCGGACGAAGCACGAGCACTGGCCTGCCTGCCGGCGACCGGCCGCGGCCCCCAGCCCAGCCCCCAACTCATCCGTGACTTCCTGGCCGAGGAGCCAGGCGAGCCAGAATCCCTCGGCCTGTGGCGGGTGGATGGGCTGGCGCTCCCGCCTCTGGCGGCGCTGGCTTTCCTGAACGATCTTCCCCGCCCTGAGGACCTGGCCCCCCGCGTCGCATTAGGAGCCGACCTACGTTTCTGGTCGCTGGCGGGCAAACTGGCGCTGGAACTCCTGGCCCGGCAGCAATTTGCGCCCACCCTGGTCCGTCAGAACAAGTCTTTCCGCGCCATCTGGGTACCCGTCCTCGACCGGCACGAGGACTTGCGGCGGGTGGAGCGATTGGCGCAGGCGATGCCCCCTGTCTGCCGCGGGCTGTCCCCCTTCCGGGCGAAGGGCAAGCCACCGGAGCCGCCCGCATCCCGCGCCTTGCTCAAGGACTTCCTGGGCGCGATGGTGGACACAGCGGTACGGGCCTGGGCCCCGCCGCTGCTCCAGGTCGTCACCCGCCGAGACGATCCCGCCCTGCGAGCCTGGCTGACCGCCCTCTTCCGCACCGATCTGTCGGTGGATGCTTCCGCCCACGCTCTGGAGAAATTCCACGCCGAGGTCGCCCGCTGGCTGGAGCAACTCCTGGCCGGCGCAGAGGAGCCCTTCCGCCTGTGCTTCCGACTGGAACCTCCCGTCCCGCCAGAACCGGAGGATGAGGAAGAGACACCGTTGTGGACACCGCCGGACGAGTGGGCCTTGCGCTTCTTCCTCCAGGCCCGCGATGACCCCAGCCTCCTGGTTCCGGCAGACCTGGTCTGGCGGGAGCGAGGCTCCACGCTGCGCTATTTGGACCGCCGCTTCGACAAACCCCAGGAGCGCCTCCTGGCCGGGCTGGGGCAGGCATCTCGCCTTTTCCATCCGCTGGAGGGCAGCCTACGCACCGCCCGCCCCGAGGCCTGCTACCTGGACACGGAGCAGGCGTACACCTTTTTGCGCGAGGCGGCCCCGCTGCTGGAACAGAGCGGCTTCGGCGTCCTGGTACCCCAGTGGTGGAAGAAGCGCCACAAACGGCTGGGCGCACGCGCCACCCTCTCCCCTGCCGACGGCAAGGGCATCCTGAACCTGGACGCACTGGTGCGCTTCCGCTGGCAACTGGCGCTCGGCGACCAAGCCCTCACCCCCGAGGAATTCGCCCACCTGGCGGCGCTCAAACTGCCACTGGTGCAGGTGCGCGGCGAGTGGGTCGAACTCCAGCCGGAGCAGATCGAGGCCGCCATCCGCTTCTGGGAAAAACGCGCCGCCGAGGAGGAGATGACACTGCGCCAGGCGCTACAGGTGGGGCTGGCGGAGGAGGGCGAGGTCGGCGACCTGCCGGTCGTCAGCGTCGAGGCGCAGGGGTGGGTGCGCGACCTGCTGCGCCGGCTGAGCGGTGGCGAGCCATTGACCGAACTCCCTCCGCCGCGAGGCTTCATCGGCCAACTGCGCCCCTACCAGGTGCGCGGCTTCTCCTGGCTGTCCTTCCTCCGACAGTGGGGCCTGGGAGCCTGCCTGGCCGACGACATGGGCCTGGGTAAGACAATCGAGACTATCGCCCTCATCTTGCACGACCTCGAGGAAGGGCTGGCCGATGGGCCGATCCTGATCCTATGCCCCACCTCCGTCGTGGGCAACTGGGCGCGGGAGATCGCCCGTTTCGCCCCGTCGCTGCAGGTGTTAGTGCACCACGGCAGCGGCCGGGCCAGCGGGGAGGAGTTCGCCACCCAGGCCCAGCAAGCCCACGTCGTCATCAGCACCTACGCGCTGGCCCGCAGGGACGAGGAGACGCTGCAGGAAGTCGAGTGGACCGGGGTCGTGCTGGACGAGGCGCAGAAGATCAAGAACCCCAGCGCCAAGCAGACCCAGGCCATCCGGCGCTTGCCGGCTGGCTATCGCATCGCCCTCACCGGCACGCCGGTCGAAAACCGCCTCTCGGAATTGTGGTCCATCATGCAATTCCTCAACCCCGGCTATCTGGGCTCGCAGAAGTCGTTCCACACCCGCTTTGCCCGGCCCATTGAGCGCTACCAAGACAGAGAGGTGGCGGCACATCTGCGAAAATTGGTCCAGCCTTTCATCCTGCGCCGCCTCAAAACCGACCCCACCATCATTCAGGATCTGCCGGAGAAACTGGAGCACAAGGTCTACTGCACGCTCGCGCCGGAACAGGCGACGCTCTACCAGGCGGTGGTCGAGGACACGATGCTGCAGGTGGAGGAGGCGGAGGGCATCCAGCGCCGGGGATTGGTGCTCTCGATGCTCCTGCGCCTGAAGCAAATCTGCAACCACCCGGCGCAGTTCCTGGGCGACGGCTCCGCGCTACCGGACCGCTCTGGCAAACTGGCCCGCCTGGGAGAGATGCTGGAGGAGGTACTCTCGGTGGATGAGCGGGCACTGATCTTCACCCAGTTCGCCGGGATGGGCACGCTTCTCCAGAAGTACCTGCAGGATCTCTTCGGCGGCGAGGTACTGTTCCTCTACGGCGGCACACCGGCCAAGCAGCGCGACCGGATGATCGCCCGCTTCCAGGAGGAGCGGCACGGTCCGGCCATCTTCGTCCTCTCCCTCAAGGCTGGCGGCCTGGGGCTGAATCTGACCCGCGCCAACCACGTCTTCCACTTCGATCGTTGGTGGAATCCGGCGGTGGAGAACCAGGCCACCGATCGCGCCTTCCGCATCGGGCAGACGAAGGACGTGTGGGTGCACAAGTTCATCTGCGGCGGCACGCTGGAGGAGCGCATTGACAAGTTGATCGAGAGCAAGAAGGCGCTGGCGGAGAGCGTCATCAGTGCGGGAGAGGCCTGGCTGACGGAACTGAGCACCAGCCAATTGCGGGAATTGGTCACGCTGAGCCGGGAGGCGGTGGGGGATTAGAGATTGGAGATTGAAGATTGGAGGTTGAAGGTTGGGGATTGATGAGGATTGCGTTTTGCGGAGATTTGTGGGCAGCGAGTGGGATAACTTAAGAGGCAACTATGGGCAGACGCCGATACAGTAATTACTGGGGTTACTTCCCCAAATCCACCCCCATCCCGGTCGAGGATGGCATCAAGGCGCGCACGAAGCGCGGGCAGTTCGGGAAGAACTGGTGGGCGCGGCGCTGGATCGCAGTGTTGCAAACCTTCGGCTGGAGCAACAGGTTGCAGCGTGGCCGTACCTACGCCCGCAAAGGCCAGGTGATGAACATTGACGTGCGTCCAGGACAGGTCAATGCCCGCGTGCAGGGCTCCCGCCGCAAGCCCTACAGTGTGCGCATCGAGATTGCGCCGTTGAGCGACAAACAGTGGAAGCGAGCGATTGATGCAATGGCCGGGCAGGCGCTCTTCGCCGCCCAACTGCTGGCCGGCGAGATGCCACCGGAGATTGAGCAGGTCTTCAAGGCCACCGGCGTCTCCCTTTTCCCCACCAAGCGCGACGTCGTGATGAATTGCTCCTGCCCCGACTGGGCCGTCCCCTGCAAGCACATCGCCGCCGTCTACTATCTGCTAGGGGAGGAGTTTGACCGCGACCCGTTCCTCCTGTTCACGCTGCGGGGTCGCACCCGCGAACAGGTGATGGAGGCCCTGCGGGCCTGCCGCGCCGCCGGTATCTTCTCGGTCGAGGAGGCTGCGCCAGAGGAGGAGCCGAGGCCCAAGGCGGAGCCGCTGGAAGCCGATCTATCCCGCTTCTGGGAACTGCAGGAGGGCCTGGGGAACTTCCGCGTGACCATTGCACCGCCAGGGGTGGAGACGGCGCTTCTGAAACGGCTCGGTCCGCCCTCCTTCTCCCGCCGCCCCGAGGCGTTCATCGGCGCGCTGACCCTGGCCTACGCCACCATCACCGACCGGGCGCTGGCACTGGCATTTGGGGAGAGCGAAAGATGAACGAACATGCCGATTTGACATACGGCCAGGAGTATGATAGAATTGGAACGCTGTTCCGCATTATGGAATAGAGCCCTGACCTGTGCCTGAGTCGTTTGCCTGCCGTCGGCGAGTCAACCTCGGCCCTATCCTGGTAACTACCCAGGCATCGTCATTCTGAGCGACCGAAGGGAGCGAAGAATCTCGCGTTGGCGCTGATTCGACACCCCAACAACGAGATTCCTCGTCGCTACGCTCCTCGGAATGACGCATCGCGGGTAGGCTACGCAGCAACCCGTTCTGCTTGTCCTGCTGAGTGAAGGAACTCCTGGTGAAGAAACAGAGTCCAATTTCCCATCTTCAATCTGTAGACCGGGCCATCACAATCCTGAAAACGCTGGGCGACGCGGCATCGGATCTGGGTGTGACCGACCTAAGCCGGCAACTGGGGCTTCCGAAGAGCACCGTGCACCGTCTCCTGACAGCCCTGGAGATGGGAGGGCTCGTCGAGCAGGACCCCGTAACAGAGAAGTACCGGCTTGGCATTGACCTGGTGAGGTTGGCAGGACGGGTTCTGATGCGAATGAACCCACAACAGGTGGCTCAGCCCCATCTCCACGCCCTGGCCGAAGGGTGCAAAGAGACGGTGAACCTCTCAATTCTGACCGATGACGACAGAGTAATCAATATCGCTTCCTTCCCCAGCCCCCGCATGGTGCGTAACGTCGGCTGGATCGGTCGCGAGATGCTCCCTCACAGCGTGTCCAGCGGGAAGGCGCTGCTGGCGTACTTGCCGGAGCAACGAGTGGAGCACATTATGGCTGCGGGACTGCCACGCTTCACCGAAAGGACTATTACCGACCCGGCCTATTTCAAGAAGGAGTTGGCGCAGATTAGCCAGCAAGGCTACGCCGTGGCGCGGGAGGAATTGGAGGAGGGACTGAGCGCAGTAGCGGCTCCCATTATGGACCACGAAGGATGCGTAATCGCCGTCATCAGCGTCTCGGGCCCCTCTTTTCGTCTGACAGAAGAGCGACTCGTGGAATTGGCAGAGATGACTCGTGAGGCTGCGAACGCAGTCTCTCGTCAACTGGGATATGTGATGGAGGAGTAGTCTGCTCCCTGCCTCGTACCCGAGGACGAGCGTGGTCGGAACAGTGCGCGCGGGATGCCCCCAGGACGGGGGCTGGGTAACCTTTCAATAGTAAGATCCGAAAGGAGGTGGCCTATAGACGATTGCTGAACAACCCTCTTCATCCAAAGTCCGATTTGCTGAAAAAGCACACTAGTTCACATAGGAGGGAAACATGTCTCGCATTACACGTTACGCTCTGCCAATCCTGGCTGTGATAGCCTTGATTCTCACAGCCTGCCAACCGCAGGTAGTCGAGGTGACCAAGGAAGTTGAAGTTGAGGTCACGCGGGTGGTCGAGGTCGAGAAAGAAGTAGAAGTCCCAGTCGAAGTCGAGGTCGAGGTCGAGGTCAAGGTCACGCCCGTCCCCGGCCGCTGCGCCCCGATGAGCGCAGATGACATTGAGGAGATCAAGATCGGCGCGACAGTGCCGCAGTCCGCGCCTGGCGCTATCGCCGGCGGACGGGCCATGATGACCGCCATCAACATCGCCGTGGCGCAGATCAACGACGACGGCGGCATCCTGGGCAAGCCGGTCAAGGTCATCTTCTACGACACCGCCAGCCTGCCCGAGCGCGGTACGGCCGCTGGGGAGTACTTGATCACGCAAGAGTGCGTGGTCGGCATCGTTGGTGAATACCACAGTTCCGCCGGCGTGGCTATGAAGGAAGTATCCCACAAATATCACATACCGACCATATTCGCCGAGACGTGGAACGACACCATCACCGGCGTCGGCTACGAGGAGGTCTTCCGCATCGCCCCGGCCTCGTCCATGGTCGCCGAGGCTGACGCGAACTATCTCGAGGCCCTGGGCGTCGAGTTCGTCGTGATCTTCTCGGAGAACACGGACTATGGTGTGCCAGCAGCCGAGGCCACGATCGAAAAACTGGCCGCGCGCGGCATCGAGGCCGAAACGTATCTGGCCGACAAGGGCACGCTGGACTACGCACCGATCATCGCCCGTATCCAGGCTGGGCCGACCCCCGACGCCATCCTGGTGCTAATGACCGGCGAGGACTCGTTCAACTTTGAGCAGCAAGCGGCCGAAGCCGGGCTGATGCCGAATGAGGATACCATCTGCATCGCCAACCAGGTCGCCATTCAGTCGGACGTCTTCTGGGAGGCCGTTCCGGACGGCAACTGGTGCGCCTTCCGCAAGGTCGGCCTGGTGCCCGCCTTGGCCAACGAGGTCACTACGGAGTTCGAGGCCGAGTATCGCAAACACTTCGACTGGTTCCCCGAGTCCTTCGCCCTGGAGGCCTACGACTCGATGATGCTCATGGCCATCGCCATTGAGAACGCTGGCTCGCTGGACCCAGACGCCATCATCGCGGCGATCGAAGCCACGGACGTCACCCTGGCCCAGGGCCACTACCACTTCCCGTATGGCACCGGCAACCCGGTACCTGCGGATGAGCCTGAGTGGATGTGGCACCAGTGGCCTGATCCCGCTGTTCTGTTCCTTCAGTACTTTGCAGTGGGGCAAGACGGCGACGATGCTGCTGTGGTCTACCCCGAGGTCTACCAGACACATGGCACGTTCCTGATCCCCTACGGCACGACGCCGGACTAGGCTCAGGTTCCACGCCTGTACGTTCGAGGGGCGCTTGCTTCGCAGGCGCCCCTCACCCCAGGCGGACCCTGGCAATCTGCAAGTTTTCGTAGTGACGACTTCAGTCGTCCACAACCGGCCACCAAAGCGACTGAAGTCGCTACCACAAAGCCTGCCCCCTGGACAGAGGAGACGTGATATGCAAATTACGGGCCAATATCTGATGAACCTGATCCTCAATGGACTGCTGATCGGATGTATCTACGGCTTGATGGCGATGGGGCTGACTCTGATCTTCTCCGTCCTGGGCATTGTCAGTTTTGCCCACGGTGAGTTCTATATGATCGGTGGTTACGTGGTCTACTACTTGCTGGAGGTATTCACCGGTCTGCATCCGTTGCTAGCCATCCTTGCCGCAGGCCTGGTCACTTTTATAGTGGGCATGGTCTTCGAGCGGTTGTTCCTGCAACCCATGGCCAAGGGGGTGATCGAACGACCCGGCGAGTATGCGATCCTGGTCACTTTTGGACTGGCTTTCTTCCTCCAATATCTCATGGCCGGCATCGTGGGGCCTCATTCCAAGAGAGCGGATCGCTTCTTTGACCTCCCGGAAGTTGACCTTGGGTGGCTCACAGCCACGGCGACAACATTGAAGATATGGGAGTTACCTTTTGGTGCCAGCCGCCTGGCCGCGGCTGCCATCGCGGTGCTCTTGTTGCTGGTGATGATCTACTTCATCAAACGCACCTGGGTTGGCAAAGGATTGCAGGCCGTCAGCCAAGACAGGGAGGCTGCGGCGGTGATAGGGATCAATCCGCTGGATATGAACACCTTGGCATTCGGTCTCGGCACCATGCTGGCCGGATTGTCTGGCGCGACGTTGGTTAACGTCTTCGCCTGGGTGCCGTGGGTGGGGGTCCCGGCCTCGAGCAAGGCCTTCGTGGTTATCGTATTAGGCGGTATGGGCTCGATACCTGGGGCGATGTTGGGAGGTCTGATTATCGGCATTGTCGAGGCACTTGGATCAGGACTGCTCCCGGACCCAGGTAGGGCGCTGGCGTACAAAGATGGTTTTGGCCTGCTCCTATTCGCCCTGGTTCTCCTACTGAAACCCACAGGACTATTCGGGAGGGAACAACTATGAAGCGCCTTCCCCTTTTATGGATTCTGGCAGTGGGTTTGCTCATCCTGGCGTTGGCTGCGCCGGTGCTGCTGAGAAACCAGCAATACTGGCTGTTTATCTCCATCCAGGCGTATTTCTGGGCCATGCTGGCCTCCAGTTGGGCACTTCTGGCCGGGTACGCAGGCCAGTTCTCCTTCGGTCACATCGCCTTTATGGCCATCGCGGCCTATACAAGCGGTATCCTGGGGCGTGACCTGGGGTGGTCGCCTGTTTCAGGCATCATTGCAGGAACATTGATGGCCGGGGTGGTGGGCCTGTTCATCGGCTACCTGTGTCTCCGCCTACGGCGCACCTATCTGGCCTTGTTTACTATCGCTTTCGCTGAGATCTTCCGGCTGGCAGTCAACGCGGAATTGGATCTCACCGGGGGACCAATGGGACTATACATTGACTACCTGCTGGATACCACGTCCTACGTGCCCTACTATTACATCATGCTCGGCCTGCTCCTGGGATCGCTGGGTTTTATGTACTGGCTGGCCAATTCCCGCTTTGGCCTGTTCTTCCGCTCAATCCGGGAGGATGAGGAGGCCGCCGCAGCGATGGGCGTGCATATCGTGCGCTATAAGATCATGGCATTCGTGGTAACTTCTATGATCGCCGGCCTGGCCGGTGCAGTGGACCACCATCTCATTGGCTTCATCGCCCCCACTGAATTGATCATCGGCCGCATGAGCCTGGTGATCGCTATGGCCGTGATCGGTGGTATCGAAAGTCTGATCGGCGCAGCCCTGGGAGCAATATTCATCCACTTCTCGCTGGAGTGGTTGCAGCAGATTCCCGTGCCCGCCAGCCTAATGCCGAAGTTGATAGCAATACAGCCAACCCTGGAGAAATTTGGCCTCGGTGTTGGAGATCGTGGTATCATGACTTATGCCTGGCGCATGGTTGCTTTTGGGCTGTTGTTGATGCTCACGCTGCGCTTCTGGCGCAATGGGCTGATTCACCCCATCATTGACCGGCTGACCAGGCAGCGGGCCCGGAAGGAGACCGTGGCCAAGCGGGTGCAGGCGGCGGAGGTAGCCTCCCCCCCAACGCCTGCCCTGAGCAGGGTGGAAGGGTTGGGGGGGACCGGGGGGGGGGCGCTCTTCCCCCCCAGAGTTGGGGGGGACCGAGGGGGGGCTGGAATCATGATCGAACTGGACGTACGTGGAGTTTACAAGAACTTTGGCGGCCTTCAGGCCCTCAATGGAGTCAATTTCAGCATCCGGGGCAACGAGTTGATCGGCTTAATTGGGCCGAATGGCGCCGGCAAGACGACGCTGACCAACGTGCTGGACGGCGTATACAAGCCCAGCAGTGGCGAGGTGCAGCTCAACGGCCGGCGGATTGACGGCCTGCCACCCTACGAGATCGCCCGGCGCGGCTTGGGCCGCACCTTCCAGGTCACCCGCGCTTTCCGGCGTATGACGGTGATGGAGAACATGCTCGTCCCGGCTATGGCTCTCCATCCCACGGCCCGCCAGCGGGACTTCCACGCCAAGGCCATGGAAGTGCTCGAATTCCTGACCATCGAGCATCTGGCCAGTGAGTACGGCCGCGGCCTGTCTGGGGGACAGCAGAAATTGCTCGAACTCGGCCGGCTGCTGATGCTCGACCCGGACATCATCATCCTTGATGAGCCATTCGCTGGCGTCCATCCCAAACTGATGGAGACCATCTACGAGTACATCAAAACCGTGCACGAGCAGGGCAAAGCCTTCATCATCATCAGCCACGACATGGATAGCATCTTCACCCTCAGCAAGCGACTGCTGGTGCTGAACTTCGGCGAGTTGATCGCCGATGGCGATCCAGCGGAAGTAAAGGAAGATCCGACGGTCATCAAGGCCTACCTGGGTGAGGAGGAGGAAGAAGAGGTCCCGGCGGTCATCCCGGCTGGACGGCTGGCCGAAGGGCTCGCCTTGGACGAAGCCGAAGGGCCTGCCCTGAGCGAAGCCGAAGGGCCTGCCCTGAGCAAAGCCGAAGGGACGGAGGAGGCTACCGATGCTTGAGATAAGAGACCTGTACGTGGGTTACTACAAGGACCTGCACATCCTGCAGGGTGTCTCGGTCACGGCCCAAACCGGCAAGATCACCACTGTCCTGGGCGCCAACGGCGTCGGCAAGTCCACTTTGCTCAAGGCCATCTACGGATTTCTGAAGCCTGCCTCCGGAGAGATCGTCCTCGACGGAAAGAACGTCATGGGGACACCAACGCACAAGCGAATTAACCTGGGCATCTCGTACATCCCTCAGCAGCCGGGCATCTTTCGCTGGATGACGGTCGAGGAGAATCTGCAACTCGGCGCCTGGACGTTCAAGAACGACAAAGCGCGCATCAGGCGCAAGATAGAGGAAAACTACGAACGTTTTCCGATATTGAAAGACCGGCGCAAGTCGCAGGCCGGTCAACTCTCCGGCGGCATGCAGCGCATGGTCGAGGTCGGTCGCACGCTGATGACCGATCCTAAACTGATCCTGGTGGACGAGCCGACGGCCGGGCTGGCCAAACTGTTGTCCAAAGAGGTATATGAGATGCTGGTCAACCTGCGGGATGACGATGGTCTGACCATCATCCTGGTAGACCAGGAGATTCGTCAGGCGCTGAAAATCGCCGACTACGTTTACGTGCTGGAACTGGGCCGCAACCGCTTCGAGGGGCCGGTCGAGGAATTTACCGATTTGAAGAAGGCATTTTGGGCATAGAACTGGTAGGTTGGTAAACTGGGAAACTGGTAAATTGGTAGCCGGCTTTGCCACGTCCTAACAACTCACCAATCTACCAACTTGCCAACCTGCCAATTTGCCAATCCACCAATCTCCGGAGGTCATCTATGTTAGTCAAAGAGCGTATGACACTGCACCCTCTGACGATGGAGCCTACGGCATCCATCACAGAGGCGCACCGGTACATGAAGGAAAACAACATCCGCCACCTGCCTATCGTACGCAAGGACGGCAGGCTAGTGGGGCTGGTCACCCGGGAGACGCTGATGGAGGCGATGCCCTCATCGGTGACCACGCTCAGCGTCTGGGAGATGAACTACGCGCTGAACAAAGTCAAAGTCCGCAACGTGATGGTGCGGGACGTGGTCACTGTGGAAGAGAACGTAGCCATCGAGAAGGCAGCCCGCATCATGGCAGAGAATAAGATCGGCTGTCTGCTGGTGATGCGGAACGGCTCGCTGGTGGGCATCATCACCGACACTGATATGCTCTCCACGTTGATGGAACTCATGGGCGCCCGGCAGGCCGGGGTACGAATCACCCTCCAGGCTCCAGACGTGCCGGGAGCACTGGCCAGGATCACGGCGGCGATTGCAGGGCAAGATGGAGACATCGCCGCGTGTGGCACCTACCCGGCCGAAGAAGCACTCAAGTTCAACGTCGTTCTTAAGATCAGACACGTGCCGCAGGACGATCTGGTCGCCAGCCTGCGCGAACTCGAAGACGTCGAGGTGCTGGATGTGAGAGCGAGTTAGTGGGGCTAGGTGCGAGGCACTTACAACAGTTGTCTGGATGGAAAGAGCGCCTTTGAAGTGACTCTACTTACGCTCGAAACATCCGTCAGAAGTGCCTCGCACCTGGTTTGTCTATATGTCTCAATCAGCAGAAGTTGTCATTTGTGGGGCAGGTAGTGCCGGCGTTGCTACAGCCTACTATTTGGCCAAGCAACAGGGCATTACCAATGTGCTGGTGTTGGATAAACACCCACCGCTAACGCAGACAAGTGCCAAGTCGGGCGAGAATTATCGCAACTGGTGGCCTACTGATGTCATGGTGCGTTTTACCAATCGCAGCATTGACCTCATGGAAGGTCTTGCCACAGATTCCAACAACATTTTCAATATGGATCGCCGTGGTTATGCCTACGTCATTTCCAATCCAGAGTCCATTGCAGGTATACACGACTACATCCATCATTACAACAAACTGAGTGTCGGCAACATACGAGTCCACAAGGAGCCTGCCCTGAGATTGTCGAAGGGCACAGACGACAACGGCGCAGCGCCTTACTCCCCTCCGGCCTATCGGGGTTTTGAGAGACAACCCGATGGTGCAGATCTGCTCCTTGATAAGCAGATCATCAAGACAACTTTTCCCCACTTTTCAGACGATTGTACAGGCCGTCATCCACGCCCGGCGCTGCGGTGCAATCAGTGCCCAACAATTAGGCATGTACTTGTTAGAGGAGGCAAGAAATCTCGGCGTCAGAGAACTGCGCGGTGAACTTGTCGCCATCGAGCAAGATCACCACGGTGTTAGGGCTATCGAGGTCATCACGGCGAGCGGAAAAGAGCGCATAGAAACACGCAGATTTATCAACGCGGCTGGCCCATTCGCGTCTCATGTTGCCGCTATGTTGGATGTTGAACTACCCATTTTCTCCGTCTTGCAGCAGAAAATAGCCATACAAGATCATCTCGGAGTCGTGGCGCGCGATGCTCCATTTACCATATTCATGGATGAACAATGTCTCGATTGGTCCGAAGACGAAAAACAACTCTTGCAGTCAGAGCCAGAATACCAGTGGTTACTTGACAAATTTCCTGACGGACTGCACACTAAACCTGAAGGTGGCAAAGATAGTTCTTGGATCAATCTTGGTTGGGCATTTAACCGTACCATCGAACAACCGATATGGGAGCCAGAAGGTACACCAGAATTCCCCGACATTGTTCTGCGCGGCGCATCCAGGCTGATTCCTGGGTTAGAGCGCTATGTCGGTAATACTCCCAAGCCGGTCGTGCATTATGCCGGCTACTATACAAAAACGAAAGAGAATTTACCCGTCATTGGCCCGCTTGATGTCGAAGGCGCTTATATTGTGGGGGCATTGTCAGGTTTTGGCACTATGGTCAGCTGTGCGGCTGGCGAGTTGGTTGCAGCCTGGGTAGCGGGCGGTGAATTACCCGACTATGCCCAACATCTTTCGCTGGGACGCTACGATGATTCTGCATACGTCGCCTCGCTCGACGGTATGCAACTAGGCGGTGAATTGTAGTGACTAGCGAGTAACTATCACACCAATCTACCGACAAAGGAGGCACTAGTGACTGAGGTCAGGGCCCGTTCCGAAGGAGCGGCGACAGACGATCTGTGGAAGCACGACCGCCAGGTCTACCGCATCTTGCAGGAGAGCCAGGATGTGGAGACGGGCCGGATCGCGCTGTTCAACTACCTCAAGGACCTCGAGTGGAGGTACCGTCGTGGGGAGATGACCGTGCACAAGTTGGAGTATGCCACGGCCCTGGAGGCGCTGCGCGTCTTCAGCAACCTCATCTCCCCCCGCAACGAGGAAATCGCCGGGTTCAGCACACTGGAATACCTATGGCGAATGGCCAACGGAAGCCTGGATTCGGACGACGAACCTGGCCCTGGCTTTGTCGAGGAATTCAAGCACCTGCTGAAAGCGATCAACGGGCAGGCCGGGCTATCTGCGGGTTGGCTGGGGCCAGTGCTGGCCGACGCGGGCGTGGAGCCGGTGGACTTCGCGGCGATCAAGGGACGGGCGGCCGGCGTCGCCCGCTCAGACTTTCTCGATCACGCAAACGACGCGGTGATAGGATTGGTGAACCGGCATCCGACCGGCCTGGACCCTGACATGGTCGCCAAGCGGGAGCGAAACCGGCAAAGGATTATAGACTTTTTCGACGCCACGCTGGAGCACTGGCATAGCCATCGCTGGCAACTGAGGTACATCTTTAAGGACAAGGAGGGACTGGAACGTCTCCAGCGGCTCGTACCACTGACAGACGAGGATATCGAAGCAACCCGGCTGTGTGTGGAGCACAACATTCCCTTCGGCATCACCCCCTACTACCTCTCCCTCTTCGACTTTGACTCAGCCGAGCGCAAAGAGGACGCCCAGATCAGGTCACAGGTCGTCCCACCTATGCACTACGCCGAGAGGATGATAGAGCACCAGGATGATCGGGAACACTATTTCGACTTTATGGGGGAACACGACACGTCACCTATTGACCTGGTAACCCGGCGCTACGCCACCGTCGCCATCATCAAACCCTTCGACACCTGCCCCCAGATCTGCATCTACTGCCAGAGAAATTGGGAGATTACTGGCCCAATGATGCCCCAGGCGATGGCCACTCCGGAGCAGTTGGACGACGCCCTCGATTGGTTCGCCGCACATCCTGCGATACGTGATATACTCATCACCGGCGGTGATCCGCTGTTCATGAGCGACCGGATGATCAAGCGTATGATGGATCGCCTGAGCCACATGGAGCACATCATCAACGTCCGCTGGGCCACGCGGGCACCGGTGACGATGCCCATGCGCATCACGGACGAGTTGGCGGAGATGCTGGGGAGGTACATTGAGCCCGGACGCAGAAACGTATGTTTCGTCACCCACATCGAGAGCGCGGCGGAGATCACGCCGGACCTGGCCGACGCGGTCTACAAATTGCGCCGGCAGGGCATGTACATCTACAATCAGCAGGTCTTCACGCTGAATACCAGCCGGCGCTTTCAGACGGTGGTCAACCGCATCGCCATGAAAAAAGTCGGCGTGGACCCCTACTATACCTTTTACCCCAAGGGCAAGGAAGAGACAAAGGACTATCTGACCCCGCTGGCCCGGATCGCCCAGGAGCGCAAGGAAGAGGCGCGGCTGTTGCCGGGCATATTCCGCACCGACGAGCCGGTGTTCAACGTCCCCCGACTGGGGAAGAACCACATCCGGGCGTGGCAAGACCGAGAACTGATCGCTATCCGCCCCGATGGACGCCGTGTGTACCTCTGGCATCCGTGGGAGAAGGGCATCACTCCGATGGAGCCCTGGCCCTACGTAGACAATCCGATCTACGAGTACTTACAGCGTCTGGAGGAGATCGGAGAGGACCCGAAGGACTACGAGAGCATCTGGTATTACTACTAGGTAGGGACGTAAAGCGTGAAACGATCACACGTCACGTTTCACGCTTTACGTTTTACATCTATCTTCTCCTCACAGGTGATGCCCAACTGCTCCAGTTCTCCCAATACCGGCTCGTAAATCTCCGGGAGAACGGGGACATGGACGCCGGTGAGGTTGATTTCCCCTTCCAGGATCAGCCGGGCGCCGATGGCCGCTGGCAACCCAACCGTGCGAGACATGGAGGTGTCCCCGTCGGGGACGCCGAAGTCAATCAAGGTCGAGGTGATGGACTCCCGGCGGTCGGGATAAGCGGCGACGAACTCGTGGACCAGGATCAGCATGTCCCGCTCTCCCTCGCGGTAGAGCATCTTCAGCAGCATCTGGTCGGCCAGGACGTCCAACAACATCGTCTTGTCCGAGACAGGCGCATCGCTCAGCAGCCCCAGCCACTCCAAGACCATCATCACCCCGGAGTTGGGGGCGACGTTGAGAAACCCTGCCAGGTCGGCCTTGAGGCCGGGTGTATCGTCTTTGCCGATGAGCCCTGCCATTACCTGCCTGAAGGTCTTGCCGGGCAAGTCGGGCCGCTCGTCCAGGCCGAAGTAGCCCAGTTCGTTCAATTTCTGCATCACGTCGCACCAGCCCAGGTTGCGCAGCGTGCCCCGGTACATCGTGTCGGTCTCCGGGATGCCGTAGATCTCAATGTAGGGCAGTGAGTTACGGTTAGGATAGGCCTCGAAGTCACCCAGCCCCTCGACCCAGGTCAGGAAGTGGGTGGCGAAAAGGCGTCCGTTGGTAATCTCCACGATGTGCCCATTCTCCAGGTAACGGCCGTCGTTGCGCCCTGCCAGCACCACCCCACGTGGGCTCCAGGAGAACTTGTAGCCCAGCGGGTTGTCGTTGGCGTCGGGCGCTGGCAAGCCGCCACAGTAGGAGCGGAACGACTTGACTTCCCCACCCGTCTCGTGCACGCGGTCAATGATGCGTTTGGCCGACATGTGGTCAATGCCGGGGTCAACGCCAATTTCGTTGAGCAGAATGACCCCAGCCTCCTGTGCCGCATTGTCCAGCGCCTTCATCGCGTCGCTGACGTAACTGGTTGTGACCATATGCTTGCGGTGGTGGATACATTGCTCGGCCACCTGCACGTGGTAGATGTAGGGTAACAGGCTGACGACCAGATCGGCATGGGCAATCAAATCGCCCAAAGATGCGCCGTCCTGTTCGATGTCGAACGCGACGGCCTTCCCTCGCGGGTGGTCGCCGACCAGTACCTCGGCCTTGCTGAGTGTGCGGCTGGCGACTGTCACTTGAAAGCCAGCCTGATCGAGTAAATATCGGACCAGGGGCTTGGTCACTAGGCCAGCCCCGAAAACGAGTACGTGTTTCATTCGTTGCCTCTCCTTGGATGTTTTTTGACGTAAGATGCTCTGGTTTCGATTATACATCATATAGGCCCTGGAGACAAAAAGCGAACCAGCGGCGAATAACCCCACCAACCTCGACACGTGAAACGGGCGGCCTCCGCTGACTACTCCAGCCCGTGGATGTACTCCTCCAGGTAGCGATAGTTTGGCATCAGTTCGCCTTGGTAGACGATGACCGCCCGCTTGATCTCCGGCGGCAGCGCCAGTTCCTTGAAAGACACGGTGTAGTCGGCCTGGGCGATGGCCTGGATATACTTCATCAGCACGCCGCTAAAGTATTCCGAGGCATCGCGGGGTAACTCGCTGGGCAGAATGTCCACGGCCAATACGACCGGCCCCCGTCCCTCAAACCCATCAACGGCGCGATCCTCGCCAGGGTCGTAGACAAATACAGGATCGCCGGGTTCGGTGCATTTGACCGTACATTCGATGGCCCCCTCGATGTCGCAACTGATATCGCCGATGACCCGCAGGCGTGGCTTTGTCCTGAGCCTGTCGAAGGACGACTCTGCCCCTCCGTACAGTTCCTTCAGGTCCGCCTTCGTCACCAGCCGGGGGTACTTCGCCTCCCAGTAGATGCAGTTGACCAGCAGGGTCAGGTGGGGCAGGTAGGTGTGGAACACGGAACGGTATTTCTCAGGATGGTCGTAATAGTCCTGCAGTTCGAAGCGGGGCCCTGAGTCCGTCGAAGGGCAATCCTGCGGGGAGATGGGCTCCACCGTGTGCTCTTCCTTGAACACCACTTTGTAGACCATATTGCGGGCATAGTCGCTGCTCTGAGCCACGGCGGCGACCTCCTGGGGCTCAATCTCCCGCACCGGCAGAAGTTCGATGATCTCGTTAGCCCCACGGAAGACGTTTCCATACCCGGCGAAGCCGCAGATGAGGGGGGTGATTGGCTCTGGTAGCCCCTCCTGTGCGATCCGCTCCCCGACCGCCGACACAGCCGCCTTCGCCTCGTCCAGGTTGTCATAGTGGCGGGCTTGGCGCAGGTCGCTGAAGGGATTAGGGATGCCCTCCCAGTCCAGCCGTTGCCCCAGAGCCCACAGCGTGTCAATCATGCCTGCCAGCCCGGCGTGGCGGCCAAAGAAGATCAGCCGCCGGCCCCGCTCGTCGGTCACCTTCTCGTAATCAATCAACTGGCATCCCAATTCCAGCATACGCTTGAGCATAGGCATATTGTACGGCTGGCCTTTGATGACGTGGGCAAAGAAGACGTAGGTGTGATCTGGCTGGAAGAAGTGAACAGGGATCTCCTTGACGGCGAAGGCGACCGGACAGGAAGAGAGGTCCTCCTCGACGCGGGCCCCCGCCTGCGCGAACTCTTCTTCTCGGAAAACACGTATCTCCGATGGCTGTATCCACACTTCGATGCCGTGATCTTCCTGCAGTTGGCGTGCGTGCTCCGGGATGATGGGCACGCGGCGCTCCCAGATGTTCTTGTCCTCACGGCGAACGCCGATACGTAGACTCACTTTGCACCTCCTGGGTTTAGATTTTAGATTCTTTATGGACTTCGTCTCGTCCTGCGCAACGCGCGTAGGTTCAGAAGACATTGTCCACCTCCTCTCCACCTCCACCGGCGCGGGCAAAAGCACCATGAGCCACCGCGTCGAGCCAACCCTGGAGCCAGAGGCGCGCTCCCGGACGGATCACCCGGGCCAGGGCGAAAATGAAATCGCGGTGATGGCGGAAACGGGTCATCTCCTCCTCGTCGTCTGCTGGAATCACCTGCTCCATAGCCTGGATAGTCATCGCGACGTTCTGCTCCGGCTGGCTCAGCCAGTCGAGGGCCACGTTCTGGTAGGGGAAGGCTTCGATTTGGGCCAGCAGCGTCTTCCTCGGCCCAGCGCTCGTCCCAGCCCTCGGGGTCATAGATGGAAATCAGTGGACAGCCACCGTCGTCGTGGTGCCAATGCCAGCCGTGCTCCTCGCCAGCCTCGATAGCCGCCTTGACCCCTTGGTGCATAGCCTGGCAGATGGGGCAGTCGTCGTCGAAGAACTCGGCCAGGCGGTCGGCATGGATGGGGTTGGGCTCTCCCTTTTGCTCGGCCCAGATCAGTTCACGAGGGGCACAACCGTGCAGTTCCTGGGGGCTGAAGAACCAGTCGTGGTACATTGCACAATGAACAAATATCATTTGTCTTGACCGCCCGCTTGGTGCTGAATTCTACACCGACCTGCCCCGCTGCGCAAGTCTGCCCCACGCCTGACGTGGCCCCGGTTGGCGCTGGCGCTGTGGGCGCGTGAGTGACGGCGAAACGACCGCCCCGACCTGCAACGGATGGGGCGGCTTTGCGTTCGGCTTGCGGTGGCGAGGGGCGCTTGCACAGAACGATGAGATGAGTATACTAAAGAAGCCTCGCGGCTTGGCACAGCCCGAGGCGATGACCAAGGCGGTGCGGGCCGCCCAGGTAGGCATATTCTACACCAGGCCCGCCCGCCGTCAAGCTGAACGGTGCAGCGGGTCTTTCATGTGAGGATAGGAATACGTGAATGCCGACCAACGACCGACGCCTGATCGAAGACTATATCCCCATCGAGGCCATCTCTGCCGAATCTCGGCGTGAGAAATCGATCCGCAAAGGCCACATCTCTACCCTGCACCTGTGGTGGGCGCGCCGTCCACTGGTCGCCTGCCGCGCCGCTGTCTACGGGGCCCTCGTCCCTGCGCCGGAGGGCAAGCAAGCAGCCACACAAGCCGCCAACTTTGTGGCCGACCTCTGCAAGTACCCCGGCGTGCCTTCCATCATCGCCGAGGCCCAGCAACACATCCTACAAGCCCACGCCCAACGCCTGAGCAAAGAACGGGGCGAACTCGTAACCGTGGCGGACATCGAGGCCGGACGCGCCCCCCGCCCGCGCGTGCTCGATATGTTCGCCGGTGGCGGCGCGATCCCCCTGGAGGCGCTGCGCCTGGGCTGCGAAGCCTACGCCGTGGACCTCAACCCGGTCGCCCACCTGATCCAACTCTGCACCCTCGTCTACCCTCAGCAGTACGGCCAACCCGACCCCGCCGCCGTGGGCAACGCCGAGGGCGGTACCTGGGCCGGACTCGCCGCCGAAGTCGAGCACTGGGGCCAATGGGTGTTGGAGCAGGTCAAGGCCGAGATCGGCGACCTCTACCCGCCCATCCCCGATCCCCGCCCCCGGCAGGATGAGGCCGACAAAGTCGAGCAACTGCCCCTCGCTATGGCCGTCAAGGAGAGCCGCGAGGGCTATGACGCCAGGGCCGGGATGCTGACCCCCGTGGCTTATCTCTGGACGCGCACTGTGCGTTGCAAGAACCCCGCTTGTGGTGGGACGGTGCCGCTGGCGCGACGAACTTGGCTGGCGAGGAAGAAAGGGCGCTATGTAGCCCTGCGTCCAGATACGGAAACCAATCGTAACAAACCACTCGGCAAGAAGCACGTGCGCTACACAGTTGTGAAATCCCCTACATTGGAAGGGCTAGGCTTTGATCCATCCTCTGGTAGCCGAGGGGGCAACGTGGCTTGTCACTTTTGTGGCACAGTAGTAGATAGCACTTACGTCAAGGAAGAAGGTCAGTCTGGACGAATCGGTGTCCAACCAATGGCAGTGGTTTGTACGCATCCAGAGAAGCGAGGCAAGAGGTACTTTGCTTCCGATGAAGTATCAACGGCTGTTTTTTCAAGCGTCTCTGTTATCTGGCAACGCATTCGCAGTGTTGAATTTGAGGATATGAATAGTTATTTCGCTTTTTCTACTGTGCCGGATGAATTAATTGAGGCCAATCCTCGTTCTATGGATGTAGAGAAATACGGTTTTACGCAATGGTCTGATCTATTTACACCTCGCCAATTACTTGCACTGATTAGTTTTATCAAATACACTCAAATTGCATATAGAACTATGCTAACTCAAGGAGTTGATGATCAACGAGCGAAAGCAACAACAACATATTTAGGTTTGCTTGTGGACAAGATTGCACAGCGTGGAAACACTATGTGTGGTTGGGATTTGACTTCTTCTGGAGGGCGATTGAGTGGAGCATTTGCACGTCAGTCCGTGCCTATGGTTTGGGATTTTGCTGAATCCAACCCATTTGGCGGGAGCTCCGGCGATTTTGGATGGGCAATGGATACTTTGATAAGAGCTATCCGAAGTTGTGAATCAATTCAGCAAGTTGCTCATGTTACTCGTGGTTCAGCTACCCAACTTTCAGTTTCCGATTCCAGTTTTGATGCTGTTGTGACTGATCCACCTTATTATGATAATGTGAGCTACTCAAACCTCTCTGATTTTTTCTACATTTGGCTAAAACGGAGTATAGGACACTTGTATCCTGAACACTTCACAAATGTCTTGACACCAAAGCGCAGAGAGATTATCGCAGCATTCTATCGACATAACGGTAACCGGGGGAGTGCGGCGGCTTTTTACGAGAGTTCGCTGGCACAATCACTTGCGGAAGCTTATCGAGTTTTGAAGCCAAATGCTCCCTTGATATTGATTTATGCGCACAAGACAACAGCGGGATGGTCTACGCTGGTAGAAGCTCTTCGTAGAGCTGGGTTTGTCATCAATGAGGCTTGGCCGTTGGGCACTGAATTAGTAGGCGGATTGCGGCTAAGTAAAGCTATGCTTGCCTCCTCCATCTTCCTCATCGCCCGCCGCCGCGAAAACGACGACACCGGCTCCTACGAGCGCCAGGTGCGCCCCGAACTCGAACGCATCGTCCGCGAGCGCGTCGAGCGGCTGTGGGCGCAGGGCGTTACCGGGGCGGATCTAGTCATCGCCTGCGTGGGGGCGGGGCTGCGGGCCTTTACGCGCTATGCCCACGTCGAGTATGCCAACGGGGAAAAAGTCCCCGCCGATTCCTTCCTGGCCGAAGTCGAGGGCGTCGTCCTGGAAACCCTGCTGGAAAAACTGTTCGGCGTCAGCCAGGCGGGCCTGAGCAGCGTGGACCGTTTCACCCGCTTTTACGTCCTCTGGCGCTACGCCTACCGCCAGGGAACCATCGACGGCGGCGAGGCCATCGTCTTTGCCTATCCTCAGCACGTCGAACTGGACGGTCCCGGTGGTCTCACCTCCGGCAGCAACCCGCTGGGTGAGAAGCAGAAAGGCAAGTATCGCCTGCGCGACTTTACGGAGCGGGGCGACGACGAAAAGCTGGGCCTGCCCCACGCTGGCGAATCCGCCCCGTTGATAGACGTGCTCCACCGCCTGCTCTGGCTGGTGGAACAGCAACCCGTCCTGATCCCCGCCTACCTGGACGAGGCCCGGCCCGACGTCGAGCGGCTGCGCATCGTCGCCCAGACCTTGGCCGGGCAGACCCTGGCGGGCAATGGGGACGGCGGCGGCAAGTCACTGATTGCCGCGCGCGGGGCGGAGGCTGCGGCCCTGCGCAAGCTGACCACCAACTGGCGCACGTTGATCGAGGCGCATCGTGGGACGCTGGTGTGATTAAAGTGAAACATCAAGGAGATCAGAAATGCATCAGAACAATGATTGGGAAGAACGGGTTCGCGATTGGGTTCCACTTCTGGTCGCTGTGGTAGTTGGCATTCTGGCCCTGATTCTCAAGGTAGACCCAAGAGCCGCCGTTGTTGCCTTGGTTATTGTCTTTATTGCTGCTATCGCTTGGTGGTACAATGTGATTAGAAAAATTCCCAAATCGTCAGTGTACATCACAATCCGCTTACTCAGGAAACGGATACCCAAAGAGCGGAGTACGTTACTATACATTGTGCTGCTTAGAAAGTGCGTTCGGCTATTTGTAAAGTGGGCTGTGCTCCTCATTATCATTGCTGGCACCCTCACCTGGGCTTGGTTCTTGCGCCAGGCTCTGCAACCTTATCTTGAACCCCAGTTTGAGATCACAGCCCTCAACACTTTGACAGCAGATAAGAACGCCTATGAAGTGACGGACTTACTTCTGGGCGCACAGAATGTGCTAAACGACGAAGGAGTTGGTATCACGTTCACGCTTCAAATTCGTCCCGAGTATTCGGGTGAGAAGACATTTGGCCAGGTCGTGGTTATCGTATCTGATAGTGCCGGACGGGGGTCTTTAGAAAGAGTGTTGTGGACTGATTTGGGGAAAGAATCGAGAACGCAATTGGTTCACCTGACACTCTCTGAAGTTAATCGACTATCTGGTATTGAGAGCAACTTTGACCCTCCCCACAATATCCTGGCGGCGGCGGATCGGCCCTTTCAGCAAGCCAAGTTGATCGTGCAGGTTGCACCCAAGTCAGACCCGGAGCATCCCTGGGCCAGCCAAGAGATCTTGATTCGTAATGCCCCCTGGAGTCAACGGTCTGAGTTGATATGGCGTACGGATCATCATGAGGTGGATCTGTACGTGAAGAATCTAGGCGGAACGGGTGATTTTACGTTTTATGGCACCCTGGTTCATCTAGACAGAGAAGTAGATACCAGTTCACATCCAATGTGGAGCGGCACAACTCAAGTCGGTGACTGGCGCACTCCAGAAAAAATGAAAACGCTCAAGCCTGGTGAATTTTTCACTGATACGCTCGTATTGCATGAACAACTGTCGCCTGGGCGTTATCTTGTAGAAGTCTATGCAATTAAAAAACAGGAGTATGTCCGTTTCCTAGAATCGGGTATTAACTGGGATAACCTAGCAGTGCCTTGGTGGTTCAGTAGAGACGGAAATCGCCACTTCTTTGTGATTCCTGCATCTGAAATTGAGGTTGATGCTACAATCCAGGCTGAGAGAGACCGTCTGCGAGATGAGCAAGGCATTGATCTTGGCTCACCCATCGAACCGGCCAAAGAAGTGGTGTCCGTCGTCGGAACCATAGGACTGCACCAAACATTTGAGGATGGAGAGATTTACGCCCACAACGGCCAAGCCTACGCACTGTATGGCTCTATTCTCGATCATTATAACAAACTTGAGGGAAGCCAAAATGAATTTCTGGGATTTCCCATATCTCTGATCCAGCCTATCACATCAAGTTTGGGGGTAGATGGTTTGATGATGGAATTCGAAGGCCCTCCTCCCGAGTGGCCATCTGTGATGTATAGCTATGAAAAAGTTGTTGCCGCTACCTGGGGCTGGATTGGTCAATCGTATTTAGACAACGGTGGTCACAGTAGTTGGCTCGGGTTTCCTCTTGAAGACGCGCGGGTCTATTCTGATAGCATTATCCAAATGTTCGAAATGGGGTATGTTGCTTGGTACACCCCTTACATACACTATCCTTACGAAGAGGGAGATCGTGACTACACTCGCCCACCTGTGGCCTACTCTTACATCACGAGTCGTGGCAAGTTGGACACAAACCGTAAACTGCTCGATGTGCACGCTGAATTACCTTGGCAGGATACTGGTATCTCTGTGCAGTCAGGAGATCGGGTTACCATTGTACAAGTGGACGGGATGTGGACTTATTGGGGGCCAGACACAGTATTTGATGCCAATGGCGATACAATTTGGGGATTGCAAGACGGAACAGTTTTATCTACAACTGTCATAGGTGCTTTAATAGGCAAGATCGGTGAGGATGATAGCCATGTGTTCCCAGTAGGGCGATGGAGTACACACACTGCTCAAACTGATGGCCCCTTATATCTAGCTATGAACGACGGTACCTATGAGGACAACGCCGGACTTGTCACGGTGCAGATCATGGTTGAGCGTACAGATTAGAGGCTTTACCTTTGGAATTCACACTCGACCAAATTCAAGCCTTCCGCTACTGGATTCAGGGCTATGCCAACTTTTACGAGCCTATCGTAGAGGAATACTTTCGCATCAGCGGCTACCGCGTGCTGGACCGCCCGGCCCTGGTGCAAAAGCCCGACATCCAACGCATCATCAACGCCCTGTTCGATGGGCACAAGCAGTTGGGGCCAGAACTGGACAACCAGGCCATCCGCCGGCATCTGGAGAAGCGCAAGCGCTTGCAACCCGACATGCTGTTGGAACGCCAGGGCCATCGTTACCTGGCCGAGCTAAAAAGCTGGGGCGGCTCACGCTCCGGCAAGTTTGACCTCGGTACAGCCAGAACCGAGTTCGTCCGCAACCGCCGCAAGCCCGCCTTTCTGCTCGTTGACCGGCTCGATGGCTTTCCTATCGCCGGTAAAATCCTCGTCGTCTCTGCCCGCAGCCCCGACCACGACCGGGTATTGGACCTGCTATGCCGGGCCTATCGAACCGAGGTCGAACTGCTCTACCTGGATGAAATCTTTGACACCCCGCAACTGGCCGGTTTCATCGAACGCCAGTTGCGCTACCTGGATGCCGCCGTCGCCGAACTACGACAAGCATTACTCGGAGGTGAGAACGTATGACCGTCCATCAACTGAAACCCTGGAGCCAGATCGTCCACCTGCACGCCGACGTCGAGGCCGGGGACACTGCCGTTGCCACTTATGCGATTGACCTCGGTGCTCTGGTCGCCGGTGACCCCAACGTCCCCCGCGTCTACCGCGAGGCCCAGGACTTTTTCGAGGCCACCCACCTCACCAGTGGATTGCGCCGCCTGTTGGAGGATGTGCTGGCCGGGCTGACCGGCGGCAAGCGAGATCGCGTTCTCCAACTGCGCTCCCCCTTTGGTGGGGGCAAGTCTCACACCCTCGCTGCCCTCTACCACGCGGCCCACGAACGCGCTGTTCTCAACGTTCTTCCCCAGGGCATTGACCTGCCCGATCCCGGCTCTGTGCGTGTTGCCGTCTTTGATGGCGAAAAGTTCGACGTGCAGGGCCGCGAGATCAACGGCCATCACGTGCAGACGATGTGGGGCGCACTGGCCGCCCAACTCGGTTGCTACGACGTGGTCGCGTACCACGATCAGAACCGCATTTCCCCTGCCGGTGACGTCATTGCCGATATGCTGGGCCAGCAGCCCACGCTCCTTCTCCTGGATGAAGTGCTCAAGTACCTGGAGCGGGTGTCGGCGCAAGTGGTAGGCGGCACTACCCTGGGTCGCCTGGTGCAAGACTTTGTCCAGTCCCTCTCGGTAGAAGTGGCCCGGACCACGCACGCCGTCATGGTCTACAGCCTTCAGGCCAGCGTCAAGGAAGCCTTTGGCAACGAGGCATTGCTCAACATGCTCGACCACATCACCTCCCGCGTGGACGCCAAACGAGAGCCTGTCATCGGCGACGAGATCATGGCCGTCCTCCGCCGCCGCCTGCTATCCCAGTCGCCCGATGCTGCCATCGCCAGGGCCACCGCCGAGACATTTGCCACTGCCATCACCAATATGATGTCGGCCCACGCCGTGGACGAGGCCAGCCGCCTGGCTGCCGAGGATGATCGTCTCGCCCTGCGGGACCGGATCACCACCGCCTACCCGTTCCACCCGGCCCTGATAGACATTATGACCGAGCGGTGGGCCTCTTTGCCCGACTTTCAACGCACCCGTGGCGCGCTTCGTTTCCTGTCCGTCTGTCTGCACACCCTCAAGCGCGAGAACCGGGCCAGGGAACTGCTGGGGCCGGGCGACATTCCCATCGAGGATGACGACGTCGCCCACGCCTTTTTCACCGAGGTCGGCCAGCGAGAGCCATTTAAGTCCGTCATTCAGCGTGACTTTACTGGCCCCAACGCCCGCGTCAAGCGCATTGATGAGCGCATGGCCGCCGAGCATCCCAGCCTGAGCGGCATTTGTCCGGCGACGCGCATCGCTACCGCTATCTTGGCCTACTCCTTCGGGGGGCTGCTTCAGCAAGACGAGCAAGGCGGCGAGCCTATCGCCACCGGCGTCACCGAGAGCGAACTGCTTGCTTCCGTCGTCGGCCCGAAGCTCGATAGCATCACCGCCGAGACCGTGCTCAAGAAACTGCGCGAGCAATGTCTCTTTCTCCACTATGACGGCGCTCGTTACACCTTCAAGACCACGCCCAACGTCACGCAGGTACTCGAAGACGTGGCGACGCACCAGATCAAGCCCCAGATGATCGAGCAAAAGATCAAAGAGGAAATGACCTCGCGGCTTGCGGGTCGCGCCGGTGCAATTCTCTGGCCTGCCAGCAGCGACGTTATCCCACACGAAGAGTCCCGCTTTCTTTTGGCCTACCTGCCGCTGGGCCTGGCCTTGCAAGGGGAGGTTGTACAGAAACAACGGGCGCTAGAACTCTTGAGCCAGTACGGCGATCAACCCCGGCGCTACCGCAACGGCCTGGGTTTGGCCGTGCCAGAGCGCGCCCAGGTCGGAAACCTGCGCCACGCCACCCGTTACCTGCAAGCCATCAAGCGCATTCGCACCAAGCGTGCCCAACTCAACCTGACCACGTCGCAGATGCAGCAACTCAAGGACCGGGAGAACACCGAAAAGGCGGCTTTTGAATCCTCCATCCGCGACCTGTACCAGTCCATCTGGCTGCCCGTGATGGCCGAAGGCAAACTGGACATTGAACAAGTGACGATGGCCGGACGCCCATTGGCCGCCCACGGTGTCCACGAGCGACTGATGGAACTGCTGATGAAAGTATCGCCGCCCAAGGTGTTCACCACCGTCACAGCAGACAAGATCGTGGAACTGATGCGCCTGGGCAGCGGACAGAATGCTCCCCTGGCCGTGAGCCTGGCCCAGATCGTCGAGTCTTTCTATAGCGTGCCGGGTTTCCCGCGTATGGAGAGCGCGTCAGTCTTGCAAAAAGCCATCGCCGAGGGAGTGGCAGCGGGCATCTTTGGCTACGTCGGTCGCACCGGAGATATCGACCTGGGCCAGTTGAAGGAGCAGAGTGGGGTCTATGTCACTTCCAACCTGGTGCGCATCGGCATCCCCTTGCCAGAGACCCAGATTGATATGAGCACGGGCATTATCGTCTTGCCAGAGGCAGTTGAGCCAGAAACGCCGGTAGAGCCGGACGACGCTGGCTTGACGCCGCCAGATACGAGCACCGGGATAGAGATAATCCCACCTGATACAACACCTGGAACGGGGCCAACTCTTCCCCAACTTGAAACCACAGTCCAACTGAATATGCGGGTGAACCGGCAGCAGGTATATGCGACGACGAAAGCCCTGGCGAACCTGGCGGAACAGGCCGGGAGTATCCATATCACGGTAGAGGCGTACAAGCCCGAAGGCTTTGACCCGAACTGGCTCCAGAACGCAGTCCTGGAGCCATTGGACGAGGCGGACGTGGCTTTGGATGAGTAGAAGCGTTCCACATCACCATTGAGATACGCCTATGGCTGGCCCCGCGACTTGAGCGACGAGGATATCTTGGAGTGGCTGCTGGCGCCGAACCTGGAACGCGCAGCAGCGTGAGCCTTTTGGTGGTTGAGGCAGATTTGAGGGCCACTGGAAGTGGGGAAGTGAACACCGAGCACACCGACCACACTATAGCCCAGGGCCGTGCCCACTGTTGGCGCACATCGGGGCCACCGACCGGTAGACTGACGCGCTGGTGTACGAGTTGTATGGTTGATGGAAAACGAGAACGCCGATCTGGCCGGACTCCGTACAGTTGTCGGCCTCTTCCAGGATGCGCCTCTTGGCCTTGGGCACAACTTCCGGGTCAGGAATGTCGGTTGATACGTTATGAAATGTCATCGTCTGATCTCCTCTGCTCCTACTATTGTACACTAATTTCCGGAGCAGGGTTGTCTCACTTATGTTAGCACAGAGGACTCTGCCTACCTTCGAGGTGACCAGATAGAGGTCTGTTCATCCTGGCTCTGTAAAGTGGTACCAGCTTTGAGCGCCGCCAGCGAATGTGTACATTCTCTCGCCCCCCCCCCCACTGGCTATCGGCCAACCGCTGTGGCTGGCGTCGGCTTGGCGATGCGCCACATCCGTGCTATACTCCTTACCCAGGAGGGCACGATGGAAGAACACAACCTACTGATCGTGAGCGATTTTCATCTGAGCGAGGGATTTGACTCAGAGAGTGGCAAGTTCTCCCGCCTGGAGGATTTCCTGTTCGATGGTGCCTTTGCGCGCTTCCTGCGCTATCACGAGGAGGTCAAAGCACAACCCCGCTTCGGTGACCGCCCGTGGCTGCTGGTCATCAACGGCGACCTGTTCGATTTTCTGCAGGTGGTCTCGTTGCCAGAGGAGGGAAGGCTGCTGCGGACCGTCAGGGGGGTGGAACACTGGAAGGAACTGCGTATCAACGAGCGGGACTATGGGCTGGGGACGACGGCCGAGGAATCGGAGTGGAAACTGAAGCAGATTGCCCAGGGGCATCAGCACTTCTTCGCCGCGATAGGCTGGTTCGTTGCGCGCGGCAATCACATCGCCGTTGCCAAGGGCAACCACGATATTGAACTCCATTGGGGCCAGGTACAGGAGCGATTCGTCAAAGAGGTGGAACGGGCTTACATCCGGGAACGGCTGATGCTTGATGGTGGCCCGCCTATCACGTCCGAGGAACTCAAGGCTCGTATACACTTCTATCCCTGGTTTTACCACGAACCAGGACGCGTCTACATCGAGCACGGCTGCCAGTACGAAGCGGCCAACCACTTCCGCGACTATCTCAACCCGGTGCTACCCGACGATCCCAAGCGCATCGAATTGCCCTGGGGGAGCATGTTCGTGCGCTACCTGTTCAACAAGGTGGAGGACGTGCACCCCTTCGCCGACAACATCAAGCCGGCTACGCGCTATCTGGCGTGGGCCTTCAAGAAGGACCCGCTTCAGACTATAGAGGTATTGGTCACCCGAGGGTGGGTCTTCTTGCGGGCCTTTTGGAACATGACGCGTAAGACGGCGGCTTTCGCGTTCCGGAGCTCACGGGGGCAAAGGCCGCCTGGGCAGTTTGGTCACGTTCCTCTGCCGCCGCGTGTGACGTACAAGATCGCCGCATTGGCGCAACAGCAGGTGGACGCTTCGTGGCGTGAGTGGGTCACCTCAGCGACACAGGGGCTGCTCTCCCTGCTGATGACTCTGATCACTGTAACCTTCGTTGGCCTTGCAGGGCTGACCCTTACCGGCGGCCTGGGGTGGACGACGGTTGTATACCTGGGAGCGGCGGTGTTGGCCTACTTCCTGCGTCGCGGGCTGCAGCGCGGTTTTGCCTATCTTTTCGAGAGCAATTACCTGCTACGCGTGGCGCGCGAGTTAGAGCAAATCTTAAAACCTGCCCATGAGGTCCGCTATATCGTCCTAGGCCACGATCATCAGGCCACCGTAGAGCGGCTGGAGCAGGCATGGTACGTCAACACGGGAGCCTGGGTGCCTGTTTACGAGGAGGAAGGGCCGATCGAGGGGCGGGCGGAACTGACCTTTTTCCGCCTGGCATGGGGGTATGAGGGCACGCCGGAGTTGCTGCATTGGGACGATACGGCGGGTGCCCCGGCGCGAGTGATGTTACGGTAATTGGGACTTTATAGTATTCCCACCTGGCTGTGATCGCCCAGCATCAGTTTGTACGCCTTCGGCTTGATGGGGGAGCGGGTCAGGCTGACGCACTGGCCGATGACGCTATCCTGGATACGGGCCGGGATGTCGCGGATCAGGCTGTGCCCTAATACGATGGCCCGCTCAATCTCGCTGTCCTCAATTACGACGTCGTGATAGATCGAGGTGAACGGGCCGACGTAGGAGTTGACAATGCGGGTGCGCTCGCCGATGATGGTCGGGCCGCGGATGACGCTGTTAATGATCTCCGCCCCCTTCTGGATGGTGACGCGGTCATCCACCTCTGAGTCACGGTCCACGTAGCCCTCGACCGTCGGCGTCAATTCCTCAAGCACCAAACCGTTGGCCTCCAGAAGCTCCCCCGCCTCGCCCGTGTCAATCCACCAGCCCCGGTGGACGTAGGGATAGACCTGATAATCGTGCTCCACCAGCCATTGAATGGCGTCGGTGATCTCCAGTTCGCCTCGCCAGGAGGGAGTGATATTGTCCACCGCCTCGTGGATATGATGGTCGAACATGTAGATGCCGACGAGCGCCAGGTCAGAGAGTGGCTGCTTCGGCTTTTCGACCAGCCGCACGATGCGCCCATCCTCGTTCAGTTCGGCCACTCCGTATCGCTCTGGATGTGCTACCCGCGTGAGGACGATTTGGCTGTTCCAGTCGCTCTCGGCGAACTGTTTGATGAGCTCCGAGATGCCTCCCTGGATGACATTGTCACCCAGGAACATCACGAAACGCTCGTCGCCCAGGAAATCTCGGCTCACCTCGACAGCGTGGGCCAGTCCCTGGGGCTGCTCCTGGTGAATGTAGGTGATCTTAGTGTCCCAGCGACCGCCTCGTCCGACGGCGGCTTTGATCCTTTCGGCGGTGTCGCCGACGACGATGCCGATGTCGGTGATGCCGGCATCGCGGATGGCTTCGATGACGCGGAAGAGCACCGGCTTGTTGGCGACGGGTATGAGTTGCTTGGCGTTGGTGTAGGTCAGTGGATAGAGACGGGTGCCCTTGCCCCCGCTGAGAATCAGACCTTTCATTTGGCTAATACCCTCCCAATGTTACGTCGCGTGGGGCGTCGTTCAAAACGGCCCCCACGATACGGACGTGTACTCTCTCCAGCAATTCCCTGGCCCGCTGGGCATGCTCCCGCCGGGTGCGCCCGGCGCAAACGACCAGCAGCACGCCGTCCACCTTAGTGCCCAATACAGCCGCGTCGGTCACGGCGATGATGGGCGGGGCGTCGAAGAGAACGACATCGGCGCGGGCCCTGAGCGCAGCGATGACCTTCTCCATCTTGCGCGAGCCGAGAATGTCGGCCGGATTGGGAGGCATCGGGCCGCTGGGCATCAGCCACAGATTGTCCACGCCGACGTCTATCAGCGGCGGATCATCCAACACTGCATCCTCGACAATCATAGTGGTCAGCCCCCGGTCATTCACAATGCCGAAGATTTCGTGCAGGCCAGGGCGGCGCAGGTCGGCGTCCACCAGAATGGTGCGCCGCCCCCCCTGCGCCATCGTCACGGCCAGGTTGGCCAGGACAGTGGACTTGCCCTCGCCGGGCGCAGCCGAGGTGACGACCAGTGTTTCAATGGGTTTATCGAGCGCGGCAAAGGTCAGGTTGGTGCGTAGCGTGCGATAAGCCTCGGTCGCCGGGCTGCGGGGATTGGTCAGGGTGATTAGATCAGGTTGTTCAGCCATAGGTTGCCCCTTGGTCTTTGGTTGGTTAGTTGGTTAGTTGGTTGGTTGGTTAGTCGGTGGAGGGAATAGCGCCCACCACGACCAGGTTCAGTTGGCGCTCCACGTCTTGAGGTGTGTGCACGATGCCCGCCTCGAGCCATTCCAGGAAGAAGATGACCACGCCAGCGATCACCAGCCCGAAGACACCTCCAGCAGCGGTGACAATCTTGGTCTTGGGCCATGACTGGACGTAGCGAGGCTCGTCGCGCAGGTAAGCGTAGACGCGGTCCTCCTTGCGCTGGTCCTGGTTCTGGCTATCGCGCCATTCGACGAGTAGTTGTGCCCAGGTGCGGGCGATGTCATTGGCCTGGTCGCCGTCGTAGTCCTCGATCTCGATTTTGATCACCATGCGGTCATCCTCGACGGCGAAGCGGGCCCTGCTGCGCAGTTGGTCAGGGGTCATCGGCAACTTCAGTTCGTCAATCACCGCCAGCGCTTTTCGATCCGAATCTACCACTGTCATATAGGTGCGCAGGAGGATTTTGGCCGCCTGAGCCAGGCCCCAGTCCGGTCGCGCTGGCTCGATGATAACTTCGGCGGTGGATGTGTATTCAGGATGCTGAAGTTCGCTGAAGACGGAACCGCTGCCAGCGGTAAGCACGACAGCGACGACGATGATCCACCAGCGTTTGCGCAGGATGCGAATGTAGTCTCCAAGTTCCATCGTTTATCACCTTTCTCAAGTAAGCGGGCGATATTGTACCACATCAAGGGACAATTAACAATTGAACAATGAACAATTAGACAATGAACAACCAAGACTCACCGTTGACAGTTGTTCATTGGTTCATTGTTTCATTGTTCACCTACGTGGTATCTCCGCCAGCACGCCCAACCCCAAAGCCTCTAGTTCCGCAGCCTCGCGGACGGTGGGGTCGAGGTAGTGCCACAGAAGCGCCAGCGCGACGCCAATCACCAGCGCCAGCCCGATTTTGATGGCCGGCCCCATCAACTGGGTGCGTAGCCCTGGTGGGAGCGGTACAGGCGTGGGCGCGTCCAATAGACGGACTGCTGGCTCGACGCCTTCTAATTGGGGGAAGTAGGCCACGCCGTTCCCCGTCAGTTCCGCGGTGATGGCGTCGGCCACGGCCACAATCTGCGTCCCATCCGGCCAGGTGATGTAAATGACGAGGATGGATTGGGCATTGTCGGTCACGATAGCGGGCTGGATTGCGCCGGGCGCGACCTCGATCCCCGCCTCGGCCAGGCGCGAGGCGACCGCTTGGGCGAAGACCCCGGTCTCGGCTACGTCGGCCAGGCCGTTGGCGATGTACTCGGAGGCAAGCCACGGGTAGTAGCGGTCGTAGTCCTCGCTCAGTCCGGCCGGCTTCGTTCCCGCCGCGAAGCGCATCACCACCTGGTAAACCGTTGGCGGAGGGCGGTAAGTGAACACAACGTAGGCCAGCACCACCAATACCGGGACGATCACCAACCACCACCGGCGGAATAGAACCTTGATGATTTGACGCACTTCCATCTCTCCTCCTTACCTATGTCCCTGGTCTCAGCATTGTCTCCTGCCACGAACGGAGGCGATGAGCGTGGCGGCCCTGTACCAGGACCAGGTGGTTGCCCAGCGGCGCACGTAGTAGATCACAAACTGTCCCCCGCGTCAGGCGGACCTTGACTTGTGTGCGGCAGAGATTCTCGGCATCGCCGCTGTGCAGGAGTTCTCCCTCCGCCAGCCAGACCCGCTCCAGCCCCACGCCGCCGATGCGCAGAAGAGTCACCGGCGACGGCGGAATCTCTCCCTGGAGTCCCACGCCCAGCCCAGACTCGAAGTGGGAACGCAGGCGGTAGCGACGTGTCAGCCGCCGGGGCACGGTGCAGTGCGCCAGCCAGAGCGTGTTATCGGCCTCGTTCAACTGGGCTGGATTTGCCATCCAGGGAAGTTGGGCCAGCAGGTGATACGCCCACAGCATACCCACCGTGCTCACCACATCCCCCTCGCATCCCGCGATGATACCTTCGTCGTTCAGTTGCGCCAGTGCGAAGCAACCCGTCGTCTTCAACTGCACCACCAGGTCGAAGCAACGCAGGGTGAGCGCGGACAGTTGGTGCCGTTCCACCAGCCGGCGCAATCCCAGGTAGACGCGCGCACCCTCCTCCAGGTCAGCGCGATTTGGTTCCCGCACCTCCACAGCCGAATCCACCAGTTCCCCGATTAGAGGGGAAATCTCCTCCGGGAGCGCCGTTTCCATTGCCTCGTATAGTGCCTCCATCGAGATTGGCTCGACCTCCGGTCCCCACGTTTCCCGCACGGTGGCGGGGGTGGGACTGCTGGCGACGAGCCAGTCAGAGGGCTTGCCGATCAAGCCGATGCGGGCTTGGCGCAGGAAGCGGTACGTCTCCAGATCGCGCAGCGCAGTTTCGATTTGAGCCATACTTGCCGTGTCCTCTGAACTGCTCAGGTAGAAAATGCGCCCTGGCACTCCTTCTTGCTGGAGACGGGCCAGTACCTCCAGTGACGCCGGCAGAGAGTTGTGACCAGGATGAGCCATGAGGAGAACTGGTTCCCCGGTCACTGCTTTCCGGCGCTTCTCCCAAAGATCCAGGATGTTACGCTCAGTCCCGCCGGTCACCACGAAGAGAAAAAGCGGCGCGGGACGCCCTACCTGCTCAGACTGCCACCGCTCGCCGCCAATTCGTTCGAAGGCAGGAACATAGTACGCAATCAGACGGTTCAACGCTCCCTCATTGTGCATGATAGAGGCCACCGGTATAAAACCAAAGCGCGGACTCATATTTCTCTCCCTGAGCATTCGTCCACTCTTTTCTCGACAAACCTCATCAGCCGCTGCCTGAACACACTCACGTCGAAGCGGACGGCGTTCTGGACGCAAGCGCGGGGGTCCACGGCGTCGCAGTCGAAGGTGCGCACGGTGGCGGCCAACGCCTCGGGGGTGGGCTCGCGGAAAAAGATGCCGGCTGCTCCCTCGACAACCGTGTCGAGTGCTCCGCCAGCACCGTAGGCGATGATAGGCCGCCCAGCTGCTTGGGCCTGGACTGGTGCGATACAGAAGTCCTCCACCCCTGGCAGGACGTAGGCCCGGCATCTTGCGAACAGGTCGGGCAGGTCCTCGTCGGGCACACGGCCCAGAAAGGTGACCGTGGGACCAGCCAGCGACTCCAGCACCTCCCGGTCTCGCCCATCCCCAGCGACGACCAGGGGCAGCCCCAGCAGGTTAAAGGCTCGCACTGCCAGGTCAATTCGCTTGTAGGGGACCAGGCGGGAGACGATGAGATAATAATCATCGTAGGTGGGAGCGGGTTGGAAGCGAGCGGTGTCCACCGGCGGGTGGATGATGACGGAGTCGCGACCGTAGTAACGGCGGATGCGGGTCTGCACTTCGGTGGAGATGGCGACGAAGTGATCTACTCTCTGAGCAGCCTGGTAGTCCCAGCGGCGCAGGAGCCCGACGATGGGACGCAGCGCGGTCTTGAGGGCTGGCGGGAACGCTTCGCGGGCGGCGTAGGTCTCGAAGTTCCACACGTAACGTGTGGGGCTCAGGCAGTAGCAGATGTGTACCGCCCCGCCGGCCCGGACGCCGTGGCAGAAGCCGGATTTGTTGCTCAGCACGAGGTCGTAACCGGAGAGGTCGAGCCGGGCGAAGGCCAGAGGGTAGAGGGGCAGATAGGGCTGGTGCTGGCGGTAGATGCCCGGCAGGTGGTCCATCCAGGTGGCGCGGATGTCCCAGGTGCGGTAGGCCGGGGGCATCCCCTCCTGCCAGTACATAGAGGTGTAGATGGGAGCGCGGGGGAACATCTCGGCGAGTCTCTCCAGGACGTCCTCCGCGCCGCCGATCTGGTTGAGCCAGTCGTGGACGAGAGCGATTCGCATGGAGATGCCTTACCTCACCCGCCGGATCTCAAAGACGACCGGGTTCCAAGCGTCGGGGCAGGCGTGGGTTGCTACATCGCAGTCGTCCAGCCAGGGAAACTCGGCACCGTAGCGCATGGCGAATACCTTGGGCAAGAAACTGTATAGGGCGTGAAGGCACACTTTGCCCTGCACCGTCTGGCCGTCGAAGATCACTTCATCACCCACTTGGTGACCAGCGATACAATAGCCCTCTTGCCGGATCACCCTGGCGACGATGGTGAAGCCTGTATCTATGCAGAGAGACTGTTTGGTCACAGATTGCTCCTTCTACACTATGCCAATCCCCGCACCGGCCGCCAACTCATCCGATGGATGGGTGAAGGCCCCAGGCGGACCAGGGCCTTCCGGTGCTGCGGTGTGCCGTACCCCTTGTGGCGGGCAAAGCCGTATCCGGGGAAGTCCTCGTCCAGCGCGACCATCAGCCGGTCGCGGGTCACTTTGGCAACGATGCTGGCGGCGGCGACGCTCAGGCAATGGACGTCTGCCTTCGGGAGTGCCCGCTGGGGCAGGTTGATTTCCGGCAGTCGCACGTAGTCCACCAAGAGCGCGTCCACCTGTCCGTCCAATCGGCCCACGGCGCGAGCCATCGCCCACCGCGTGGCCGGCACGATCCCCACCTCATCCACCTCGGTCGGGGTGGCCCAGCCCACTCCCACCGCCTCCGCCATTTCCAGGATGCGCGGCAAGAGCACTCCCCGCCGCGCCGGGCTCAGTTGCTTGGAGTCGCGCACGCCGGCCAGCAGGTCGAGCAGGTCGGCCCGGTCGAGCGGGAGGATCACCGCCGCTGCACAGACCGGCCCGGCCCATGCACCGCGCCCCACCTCGTCCAGGCCGGCCACACGTGCGTGACCGGCGGCGTACAGAGTCAGTTCTTCGTTGAGATCAGGTAACACTGCGCTGGCATTACGCGGGCCACTCTCTGCTGCTTCGTTGCCTGCGTTTTCTCCCGCCATCTGTATCTTCGCCAGAGTTCTCGTCGAATTCAGACACCTCGTCTCCCTTACGTGTCGTAGAGGCCGGCGCGACTATTGCGGCGGATGATGAACAACTCCGCCAGGGCACGCAGTGAATCGCGCACCAGCCGCATGCGGCTTTCGGCACTGTAGTACCAGTGGATGGGCACCTCGACGATCTTGTAACCGCGCTTCTGAGCGATGAACAGCAATTCCACGTCGAAGCCGATGCCGTTGAGCGTCTGCACGCTGAACAGGTCCTCAGCCACCTCGTCACGGAAGCATTTGAAGCCACACTGGGTGTCCTCGAAGCCACGCACGGCGATCAACCTAATCAGCAGATTGAAGATGCGGCCAATGACGTGGCGATACCAGGGCTCGTCGTAGCGCACGGCACCGGGCGCTTCACGGGAGGCGAGGGCGACGTCGTAGCCGTCGAGCCCCGGCGGCAGAAACTTGCTGATCTCCTCGATAGGCATTGAGAGATCAGTGTCACAGATGAAACGATACTGACCCCGCGCCTCGAACATGCCCCGCCGCACTGCCAGCCCTTTGCCCCGGGCTGTCTCCTGATAGAGCCGGATGTAGGGAAAACGCTCAGCGTATCGGCGGGCTATCCCCACAGTGTTGTCCGCACTGCCGTTCTCGACGATGACCACCTCGTACTTATAGGACTGCGTTGCCAGAAAGGCGGTGATCTTGTCCAGGCTGCCCGGCAAGCGGTGTTCTTCGTTGTGAGCGGGGATGATGATGGAAAGTAACGGTGTCTCGCTAATGTTCAACCTCCGAAGCATGTTCCTCTGACTCACCATCGGCCACCTGCAAGGCCAGGGCACGCTCGCCGGCGACGGGATAGGCAAAGTCCGGCCGCCGCCCGACGACGTGACGCTCGTAGATGGCGGTGATGATCTCCGGCAGCGTGGCGTCGGTGAGGCCCAGGTCGGGCACGTCATAGCGACCGGGGACAGGGCGCGCTTCCAGCAGTTCCATTAATCGCGGATAATCCTGCGCCAGGTCGCCCCCATCGTTGCTGAAGCCCTTGATTTCGCCGGTACGCAGGCCCCGGATGAGGTGAAGGCAAAACTCGTAGGTCTCATCATCGTGGGCCGTTGGCTCGCGCTCACGGCCAACCAGCATCATTGAAAAGTAACTACGGAAAGGATCAAAGCGAAAGGAGAGCAATCTGCCCATCTTGGTCACCTTTTGGGATACCAAGGATAAAAGATGTCCACATGATACCCGCTTCAGGGACTTTCGTCAACTCCGGGGAGGATACTATCAAGGTACGGTTGGTCAACGGCTAGCCTACGCTGCACTGTCTGCCAAGTTCGTGGGACACGGGGACACAAACACCCGGGGTCTTGCCGACCCCGGGTGTCCTGTTGAGAGGTTGTGAACTGCTCTGGCTCAGTTGATCTGTTGATCTAGGGGAATATCCCCCGAGATTGCACCGCACCTGCCACCCTATCCACCGCCAGCATGTAGGCCCCCAGCCGCAGCGATACCCCTTGCTCCCGGCTGAAGTCCCACACCTCTTTGAAACTGCGCACTATGATGCGCCTCAGGTTGCGATTGACCTCTTTCTCGTCCCAAAAGAAGCATTGCAGGTCCTGCACCCATTCGAAGTAACTGACCACGACTCCTCCGGCGTTGGCCAGGATGTCGGGCACGACGATGATACCTCGATCACCCAGGATTTCGTCAGCCTCGCGGGTGGTGGGGCCATTAGCGCCTTCCACGATCATCTTGGCCTGGACGTAGGGCGCGTTGTCGGCGCGGATCTGATGCTCCAACGCAGCCGGGATCAACACATCCGCGTCGCTTACCAACAGTTCGTCGTTGGTGATCTTCTCGACACCTGGGGCTTCGTATCCCTCCAGCAGTCGCTTGGGATGAGCCGTCACGTGCTGGTTGATGCTGGCAATATCCAGACCGTGGGGGTTATACAGCCCGCCACTGACGTCGCTCACTGCTATGATCGTGCAGCCCATCTGGTCCATGATCGTCGCCGCGTGGGAGCCGACGTTGCCGTAGCCTTGCACCGCCACTGTCGTGTCCGAAAGCCTCCGGCGCTTGCGCTTCAGGAGTTCCGCAGTGATGATGGCGGCTCCCCGCCCAGTCGCCTCCTTGCGTCCCAGCGACCCACCAAGGGAGATTGGTTTGCCCGTGACGATGTCAATCACGGTCTTGCGCTCCAGCATGCTGACCGTGTCGGCGATCCAGGCCATGGTCTGAGCGTTGGTGTTGACGTCAGGCGCTGGGATATCCCGTTTCGAGCCGATGATGGGCATGATCATGGCCGTAAAGCGGCGCGTCATACGGCAAACCTCATCTTCGGACATCTGCACCGGGTCGCAACGCACCCCACCTTTGGCCCCGCCGTAGGGGATATTCACCACAGCACACTTCCAGGTCATCAGGGCCGCCAACGCTCTGACCTCGCTGAGGTCCACGTCCGGGTGATAACGGATGCCGCCCTTGCACGGTCCTCGGGCACTGGAATGCTGGATGCGATAGCCCGTGAAAACCTTGACCGAGCCGTCGTCCATCACGACCGGCACGGCCACCGTCAGTTCCCGCTCCGGGTGACGCAGGATAGCGTGGATGCCGGTGTCCAGGCGCAGTCGTTGGGCGACATCGTCAAGTTGAGCCAGGACTGTATCCCACAGGTCCTGTTTGGGTGGCTCGGCCACGACGAACGTGGGACGAGTTTCAACGAGTACTTCTGTTGTAACCTGACTCTCCACGAGTTCCTCCTTTGGTCACCGTTCCCAGAGCCGAATGGGCCGATGGTGGAGCGAGGAAAGCAGCGCTCCGTAGCCAACACGCTGTTTAACGTCGGCATCGTCTATCACCTGCACGTCCAGCAGGTGCATCAACTGGTGTCTGCCGATCAGATCGCCGTACCTCTGAGCCAAAGCGCGGTCCAAGGCTGCCACCAGTGAGTCCAGGGCGCTGGTCTTGCGTTCAGCCCAGACGATAAGATGAATCAGCGATGGGTGCGTCGCCTCGCCGAAGCAGATGTCCTCGGGTGTAGCATCGTAATCCAGGATATAGACCGCCTTGACGTTCTCATCCAATGCCCCCAAAGACTCGGCCACCTGCTTGGCCAGACTATAGTGGCAATACTGGCACGCGGTGCTATTGCCCTGGCGCAAGCAATCTATCGCGGTCTGAACACTGTCAGCCCCCATCTTCTGGGCGCAGAAGTCTAGTGCTCGAGTCAACACGAATTCGGCGGTGCTGTCCGCATCCGGCAGTCGCAACGATGGCGCTGCGAACTCAACGTCCATCACTTCAGTCTGCCTCGCTTGAAAAACCTCAGCCATTTTACGTTCCTCCTTCATCTAAATCTGATTTACGTTTTTGTACCGTTTCCTATCCGATTGCGCCCCTATCATAACACAAGACCCATGAAAATCTCATAGAAAGCCAGCCCCACTTCCTGAAAAACCCATGAAAAACGAAAAACGGCGGCTCTTGCACCAGCAAGGCCGCCGCCACAAAAAAGACCTCCGAGGTTTCCTAAACCTCGGAGGTCTGAACTGAGAACTAACCCACAGCCTCCACCTCCTCTCCCTCGGGGCAAGTCAGCATATAGCCAACCCCCGGTGAGGTCAGGATGTACCGAGGATTCGGGGGGTCTGGCTCCAGTTTGCGCCGCAGGTAGCGGATGTAGGCTCGCAGATAGTCAATGTCGTCCCGATACTCCGGCCCCCACACCTTCATCAGCAGGTCCTGGTGCAACATAACCCGGTTGGCGTTGAGGGCCAACTGGTGCAGCAGCGCGTACTCAGTGCGAGTGAGCGATACCCTTTCGCCGCGCACCTTGACGATGCGTCGGGCAAAATTGATCTCCAGTTCGCCACAAGTAAACACAGCGGTCACCCTCTCCTCAGGACGTTGCGTACGCCGCAAGACCGCCCTCACCCGGGCCACCAGTTCCTTGGCGCTGAAAGGCTTGGTCAGATAGTCATCTGCTCCTACGTCGAAGCCGCGCAACATGTCGCTCTCCTGGGCTTTGGCGGTGAGCATGATCACCGCCACGTCGGAGAACTCGCGGATGCGGCGGCAGATCTCGTACCCATCCAGGTCGCCCGGAAGCAGGATGTCCAGCAATACCAGGCCAGGCTGCTCCACAGCCACCATCTCGATGGCGGGCTCGCCGCTGACAGCGGCAAGCACCTGGTAGCCCACTGCTCTCAACACCTCACTGACCAGCCGCACCACCCGTGGCTCGTCGTCCACGACCAGGATCTTATCACTCATTCTGTTGCTCCTCCTGCTCTGTTTGTCCCTGGCTCAGGCCCCGAAGAGGGAGCGTGAAGTAAAACGTACTGCCCTGCCCCACCTGGCTCTCAGCCCAGATGCGCCCCCCTTGGCTCTCCACAATGGTGCGGGCGATGGGCAACCCCAGTCCCGAGCCGACGACGTGGCGTCCCAGAGCCGACTTGATGCGGAAGAACTTCTCAAACAGCCGATTCAAGTGCTCAGGGGCGATGCCCACTCCCTGGTCAGCCACACTGATGACGACTTCATCCTGGTGTACTTCACCCCGCACGACAACCAACCCCCCTTGCAGCGAGTACTTAATCGCGTTGTCCAGCAAGTTGCGCAACACCTGCTCAATGCGATGAGGATCGGCATCCACAATGGGGAAATTCTTCGGAAAATCGATCAGGAAGCGGTGCTCCTGGGCACGGCGCGCCATATCGTCGGCCACACCCTTAGCCAGACGAGGCAACATCACCGGCTGGGGTTCGAGCCGCAAGAGACCAGCGTCAATGATGGACGACTCCAGCAGGTCGTGGATGAGGTCTTGCAGGATGTCACACTCATCATCCACGATCTGCAGGAACTCCCGCTGAGTCTCAGGGCTGAAGGTGGCTTCCTCCATGAGCAGGGCCGTGGAGTAGCCCTTGATCGAAGTCAGCGGCGTACGCATCTCGTGGGCCAGAGTAGAGATCAGTTCCGCTTTGAGGCGATTCGCCTCCTCGAGGGCCTGGGTGGCCTGTAGTTCCTCTCTCAGACGGGCATTTTCGATGGATAGCGCGAGGAGATCGGCCACGGCTTCCAAGAAAGGGATGTCCTCGCGAGCAAAACTGTCAGGCTGGTGCCGGTTCTCCAGGCTCAAAACCCCCACTTTTGTCTCACCGGTGAACAGCGGTATGCATATAGCACTCCGCAATTGTCTCCGACCGATGATCGCCGCTCGGAAGATCTCGCGGTTCGCTGGTGTCAGGTTTCTCCTTCCTGCAGCCACGGCCTTCGGGGTAGGGTACAACTGGGCTTCACCGGTCTGAAATGTCTTGCCACACGTGGCTTCGCCGGGGGCGAGGCGTACCTGCCTCAGGCGGGCGAGGTCGTAGCCCTGCGCAGCCCTCACGATCAGACATTCGTCAGCAGGATCGTAGAGCATCATAAGGCCGGCTTCAGGCGACTTCAACGTCTCAACGATGCAGGACAAAAACGCCGCCAGCATGGTCTCCAGGCTCTGCTGCGTGGCCATGATCCTCGCAATCGCGAAAATGATCGAAAGCCGCAGATCTTTATCCTCTGTTGAGGTTTCTGCCCCTGTAGTATGGCTGATCATAGGTCCACTCCATTCCCCATTAAGTCTTTTCATTACCCGACATTGGGAATCAGAACCAGGTTTTGCACCTGAGTATACTCAATCCGGCGAATTGGTCAAACGACATATGCGCAACCCCGCCCTATCCTCGCCTTTCTGCACACGGGGGTAAAGAAGTTGACCGTTCCGCTAAGCGATGCCCCAGTACGCAACGACGAATGGTGCCCGCTTCAGGGACTTTCGTCAACCCTGGTCAGGATGCTGTCAAGGTATGATCGGCCCACGGTTCGACTACGTTGCACCGCCCGCCGTTTGCGGAGCATCCTGGGGATGCCCAGGAGGCCCGCCAGTTGGCCGCGCAGGCGGGCCCGCGCCGCCGCCCCCCGCCAGGCTCGCAGCGCCTCGGCGGTGATGCGCAGTTGAGCCCGCAGGATCGCCCGCCAGTGGGACCGCCAAAGGTCGCCGGGGTAGTCCTTGACCAGCAGGTAGACGAAGTTGCGCCCGTCATAGAAACTGGCAGTCACTCCCCCGCCAGTGGCGCTCAACTTGTGGTAGACGACGGCGCGAGGGGCATAGACGCAGCGCCAGCCAGCCAGTTGCGCCCGCCAGGCCAGGTCCACGTCCTCGCAAGAGAAGAAAAAGTCCTCGTCAAGCAGGCCCACCTGGTCCAGCATGACCTTCCGGTAGGCAGCGCTACCTCCACAGGCGCTGAAGACGTATTCTTCGCGATTGTACTGCTCCTCGTCTTTCTGCCACACCCCTCGATTGCCGGGGATGCCGTCCACGCGGTAAAAATCGCCAGTGGTGTGGAAAATGTCGCGCCGGTCGAAGAGCAGCATCTTAGAAGCGACAATCCCCGCCTCCGGGCACCGGTGGAAGGCGGCCACGACCTCTTCCAGCCAGTGGGGATCAGTCTCGGTGTCGTTGTTCAGGAGGACGACAAACTCACCCTGCGCGGCTTGCATCCCGGCGTTGCACGCCCCCGCGAAGCCTCGGTTCTCTCCCAGCGGTAGCACCCGCACCCACGCGTAGTCACGGATCAGAAGGGCCAGCGAGCCGTCGGTGGAACCGTTGTCGGCGACAATGACCTCGACGCGGGGGTAGGTCTGGCGGCGTAGACTCGCCAGGCAGGTGGGGAGGTGATGCGCGCCGTTCCAGTTAGGAATGATGACAGAGGAGAGAGGCATGTTGCGTGTTGCGTGTTGCGTGTTGCGTGTTGCCGGCTTTGGGATTTGGGCTTTGGAATTTGGGCTTTGAGATTCGATCATCGGGATTCGAGGAACTCAGCCAGCGCCTCTTGCCACGGGCGGAGGGTGATGCCCAGCGCGGCGGCGGCGGTGTTGGCCAGGGGAGCAAAGCGCGGAGGAGTGGAGGCGCGCTGAAACCTGGCCAGGGTGATAGGCTCGACGGGTACGTGGTCCCGCCCGCTGATACGCAGGGTCTCGCAGACGAAGTCATAGCGGGAACAATGGCCCGCGTTGGCCAGGTGATAGACGCCATAGGCCTCGGTGTGGATAAGCGCACCGATGGCCGCCGCCAGGTCAGGCGCGTAGGTGGGGTTGCCCACCTCGTCAGTCACCACGCGCAATGCACCGTCCTGTGCTGAGCCTGTCGAAGCATCGTCAGCCAATTGCACGATGCGCTGGGGGTTGCTGAAGTTACGTCCTCCAGGAGCGTACAGCCAGGAGGTACGGGCGATGTAGAAACGGGTGAGCAGGTGGCGCACGAACCACTCCCCGGCAGCCTTCGAGCGGGCATAGGGGTTGATGGGATGGGGCGGATCCCACTCCCGGTAGGGCTCCGTAGCCGTGCCGTCGAAGACCTCGTTGGTACTGATGTAGACCATCACCGCGCTGCAGGCGGCACAGGCCAGGGTTACGTTTTGCGTGCCCAGCGCGTTGGCGCGGTAGGCACGCTCCGGGTCGCGGGCGCAGCCATCCACGTCGGTCCAGGCGGCGGCGTGGATGACCACGTCGGGAGCGAAGCCGGCGATAGCCGCGCCGATGGCAGTCCGGTCGGTGACGTCCAATTCTGGCAGATCGCAGCCTGTTAGCGTGTGCTCAGCCAACGCTGCATAGAGCGAGCGGCCCAGTTGTCCCTTGCAGCCGGTGATGAAGATGCGCACAATGTCTCCTTCCAGTAGGGCGGTTTTGCTAGCCGCCGTCATTCGCCGAATGCAGCGTCGTTGATGTCGCGCAAAATCTCCGGTTCCACGTGCCCCCAACCAATCTCGTAATAGCCCTTCTCGACCCAATGTAAATAGCTCGAATAGGGCCAATCTTCGGGCTTTGTGACTAATCCGTGCTTGACTGCGTTCCAATGAATGTAATCGAAATGCCGATTCAGGTCCTTTTCATCACGGATGATATGGTCCCAAAACCGATGCTGCCAGAGGTTCAGAGAGCCTCCGATACTGTAGTGGTCTTTATATTCGAACGTGTAGCTCCGTTGTACCGATTGCAAAATGGAGGAGAAGTTTGCTTCGCCCGTCGGTCGCATGAGTAGGTGAATGTGATCCGGTAGAAAGATATCGGCGAGGATCTTGAAAGGTTTGAACTCGCGTACCGCTCGCATCTTGTCGAAGAACATGTTCACATGGTGTGAGTGATCTAGGTCAAACAGAACCCGCCGATCTTTAGTCACGAGCGTGAGAAACACAATCGCATTCGGTACGTAAAACCGTCGCACATTGCGCATCGTTCATCCTCAATTGTAGGGCGGTTTTGCTAACTGCCGTTTCTCTCTCGCCACGGCGGTCGGATAGCTGCCCCCAATGTAGGGCGGTTTTGCTAACCGCCGTTCCTCTCTCTCGCCGCACCGGTCGGATAGCTGCCCCCAATGTAGCGGTTTTGCTCCCTAGCTGACTAACTATCACTTCCTAGCGATGACCTGCTAGCACTAGATGCAAGCACAGCCCGACGGGCAGT
>JAUWNP010000132.1 GCA_030612585.1 Anaerolineae bacterium | reverse complement strand
CCACGTCAGGCCCGCGGAGAGGACGGCCAGAAGCAGCGGAAAAATCCACCGCCCCAGGAGAAGGCCCAGTGAGGGGGATAGCAGAGAGCCGAATGGAAACCGGCTCAGCAAATCGGAGAAGAAGAAAAGTTTGACCCCCAGTTGCAGGAGCATGGCCAGCCCAAGGGCACGGCGGCCGTGGGGGGCCGAGATCTCGGACGCACTGGTAGTCAAAGCGAAAATGGCAAGGCATGCGATAGGAATGATCACCCAACTCAAGACAATAGGTACGAAGAAGAAAGCGGAGAAAACATTCATCACCGTACTGAGGACTTTGTCCGCGACGTCATAGGCAGTGATACGGTTGAGCGTTTCTTTGGCCTGGGGTGAGGTGCTGGCATAGATAACCTGGTAGCGATTGAAGCCGGCCGTGTCAATCCAGGCCAGGTGCAGGTCACTGCTTGAGTCAATAGTTACGTTTGGCCGTAAGGAAGCGGCCCTGCTCGCATTGACGATTTCTTGCCCTTCGATCTGCCCTGCCAGCACGTCAATCACCGCGATCTGGAGCATCTCCATGTTACCCGGGCCGGAAACCTGGGTGAAGCAAGTCAACACCTGGTGCGCTGGCTGACCCTCCAGGAACCGTGGATGGCCCGTCCGACTTGGGTCAACGCCCCGAACGTGAACTGCCTCGCCCGTCACCTCCGGGGGCGGATAGTCGAACGTTTCCGTGTCCTCGCGCTGGCTCAAGGCAGGTTCCTTCGGCAAGCTCAGGACAGGTTGGGGGAAAGCCTGGTAGAAGGTGAAATCCATGACTTCTCCCCTTTCGCGCACCTCCAGTACCCAGGCCAGGTAGACCGAACTCTCATCCAGTCCCAGCCACGGCCCGTCGAACGCGGCACCGGCCGTCGGTCTGCCAAGCAAGCTCATCTGGATCAGGGGTTCACTCACTACTATGTCTGGGCCCAGCGCCCGGCGTTGGGGATCGTAGACAGCGTAGTGGAATTCGGGCTTTTCCCTCTCCAACTCCACTCTCCAGGCCAGGTGCACGAAACCCTGGCGGTCCGTCTGGGCCGCCGGCAATATGCCATCCGGGATCAGCATTTCTGCCGGGACGACGACCGCCCCCGACCAGTCCAGCGCAGCGTGGTAGCAGCCAGGACGTCTGGGGACGTTGTCGGACCAGAAGACTTCTACGGTCCGGCCAACAGGGTCAAGGGCCATCACACCGTGGCTCGCTTGCTGTTCGGGCTGCGAGAGGACAGTTGCCCCCTGGATCACCTCGCCATCGGCCGACAGACGGGCGTAGAAGAATTGCAGGACCTGCTCTTCCCTGTCCAGCCAGGTAAGATGCAGTTGGCCTGTGGTATCTATCAGGAACTGAGGCTTTAGTGGGGAGTTGCAGCGCAGATCGAGGGAGTGTTGGGTGACCACCTCAGCGCGCTCGTTCAAGCGGGCAAAATTCAACTCGTGTTCGAGCCCGACCCACACCATGAAAACGGAAACGGAGCCATTAGGCCCTACCTCGTCCACCTGCAAGGCCACCCGGTCGTTCAGGGTGGCTGTGCCCACCAACTTTCCATTGCTCCACTGGGCCGAAGCACGAGACGTGTGAGTAGGGGCCAGCCCACAGCCCGTGGTTACCAGAGCCAACAGGGTCAACCCGACTGCCAGGAGCAGAGGAGGCCGCAGAAACCCTCTTGGGGCGCCCGCTCGCATTATCTGTCTCACTGCCATTACGCTTTGTCCTTATACACGTGGGCGGAGAACATAGTTCTCCGCCTGGAAGAAGTCGCCGTAATGTCCCGAACCGCTTGGTTTCGATATGCTCCCTTCGATACGCTACGCTACTCAGGGCAAGTCGCTACTCAACCCAAGCGGGCTGTCTATGTGGTCCCCCGCATCTGTGGATCCAGGGCATCGCGCAGTCCATCGCCTAGAAAGTTGAAGGTCAACATGATCAGGGAGAGCATCAAGGCCGGAAACACGATCAAGTGCGGATTGGCCTGCATAGCTTTCCAGCCCTCGTTGAGCATCTGGCCCCAACTGGGGACAGGCGGCGGCACGCCCAGGCCGATAAAGCTCAAGGTGGCCTCGAACATGATGAGCCCCGGGATGCTCAAAGTGATAGAGACGATGATGGGTCCTAGGCTGTTGGGCAACAGGTGACGGAGTATGATCGCCAGATCCCTGGCGCCAACCATGCGCGCCGCCAGGACGTACTCCTGCTCCTTGATGGAAAGGAACTGGCCGCGCACCAGGCGCGCCGTGCCCATCCAACTCACCAGCCCAATGGACAGGACGAGGTTGCGTACGGCGGCAAAGCCAGCCGTAGAACCAAGGATGACCATGATCAAAATGATGAAAAGGAGGGTGGGAAAGGCGTACATGATATCCACGAAACGCATCATCAGCGTGTCCACGCGACCGCCCAGATAGCCCGACACAGACCCATAGGCCAGGCCAAAGATCATGATCACCAGGGCGCAAATGACACCCACGGCAATGGATATTCGGCCGCCGTATATAATCCGGCTAAAGACGTCCCGGCCGTATTTGTCGGTGCCAAAGAGGTGCGGGAATCCCCCCTCCGCCGTGCGCTGCAGGCTGGGGCTGGCCCTGGTGTTCTCGAAATCAGGCTTCTCGTAGTTATAAGGGGCCAGCATCTGTTGCGGCTCTCGCTGGAAGGCCCAGGCTATGATCCCATCGTCGGCAAAGATGGCGGCCACGACGACGATGATGATAAAAATGCCGCCCACCACAGCGACCCTGTTACGCAGCAAGCGCCGCCAGGCATCGCGCCACAGGCTCTCTGGCGGGCGGGTGAGATCGAATTCAGCTCTCTTTTGAGCTGCAACCTGTGCACTCATAGTACCTCCTGATGCGATGGGCTAGTCAAAACGTATGCGCGGGTCCAGAAAGGCGTAAGAGATGTCCACCACGATATTCATGAACACCAGCAGCACAGCATAGACCAGGATGGTGCCCATGATCAGCGTATAGTCACGGTCGGCTATGCTGGTGACGAAAAAGCGCCCGATGCCGGGCACCGAAAAGACGGTCTCAATGATGAAGGAACCGGTCAACCAGGCGGCCATAAGCGGGCCCAGCACCGTGGTCACTGGGATCAGCGAGTTCTTGAGAGCGTGGACGACGACCACCGTCCGCTCCCGCAACCCCTTGGCCCGCGCTGTGCGGATATAGTCCTGCCGAATGACCTCCAGCATGCTGGCGCGGGTCAGACGGGCGATGATGGCCGACCCGCCCGTGCCCAGGGTGAGGGCCGGCAGGATCATGTGGCTGAGCCAGTCACCAAAGCTTTCCGTACCCCAACGGGCCAGGGGGAGCGCTGGCAGATCGTGCTTGTTCAGCCAGAGCATGGCCAACATGAACAGCAGGCCAAGCACAAAGTTAGGGATGGATACGCCCATCATGGCGAAGAACATGGCACCGTAGTCCACCCAGGTGTTCTGCTTGAGGGCCGAGATCAAGCCCAGGGGAATGCCAAGTGCTACCGCTATGACGACGGCGAACATGCCCAACTGGGCCGAGACCGAGACGGCTGATTTCACGATCCCGCCATCGAACAGCACGTTGTTGATGGTGCGTCCCCGGTACTTGTAAGAGGGGCCCAGGTCAAATCCCAGCAGGCCGTGCCGCCCAAAGTCGCGCAGGCTGCCGGTGTCAACGATGTCGCCCACCATGTAGCGGATGTACTGCTTCCAGACCGGCTCGTCGAGGTGATAGATGGCCTCAAAGTTGGCGCGGATCTCCGGGGACATGGGCCGCCCCTCGGTGCTAAAGGGCCCCCCGGGCACCACCTTCATGGCACCAAAGGTGACCACGGTGACCATCAACAGGACGGGCACCATCCACAGGAACCTTCTGATGATATAGGCGGTCATGTCAGTTCCTCCCTATCTCGCTCCCACCGGATTGCCAAATCCGGTGGCTTAGTAAGCGAAACCCACGCTGATTTGGTCATTCCTGGCCTGGATTTGGCACTTGCCCTGAGCCTGTCGAAGGGATCCAGGCCGAGCGGCTGAGTAGTTATCAGATATCAAAGAATAATGCAGAGGCTATGTAGCTCTCAGAGTGAGAGCTACATAGCCTGGAGAGTCTAACCTACGGCAGCACCCAGTGATAGAGCGGGGGCGCACCGAAGGGCGGATACTCGAACGTGACCCCTTCCTTGACCAGGGTATTCCGTTCGTAGCCCATGATGGGGATGATCGCTACCTCATCCTCACACAGGATCTTGTCGGCCTCAAAGTAGTAGGCCTCGCGCTCGGCGATGTCGAACGAGGTCCCGGCCAGGTCCATCAACTCGTCGAAGCGCTCGCTCTCCCAACCGGTGTACTGGAAGGTTGACGAGGGCGCAAAGACCACCTGGAGTTGGTTCTGTGGATCGCCATAGTCCATCACCCAGCCCATGCGGTAGGCGTTGAACTCGCAGGCCGCCAGGTCCGCCTTGCTGTTGTTGCAGGCGTCCAGATAGTCCAGATAGACGGCCCACTCGTTGGTGCGCAACTCCACGTTGATACTCAGGTTCTCCGTCCACATGGCAGCCACGGCCTCGAGGATGTCCTCGTTGCCTCGGTTGAACCAGATCCTCAAAGTCGGGAAGCCCTCGCCGTCCGGGTAGCCGGCCTCGGCCAGGTAGGCCTGGGCCTGCTCGGGATCGAAGGTGTAGCCGCACGTGCCCCACTCCTGGTGGCCCAGGATCCTGGGCGGCGTGGTGCACGAGAGAGCGGTGCGCCACGGTGTGTTCAACACGTTATCGATGATGGTCTTGCGGTCAATGGCCGAAGCCAGAGCCTGGCGCACCAGCACGTTGTCCGTGGGCGGCGACAGGACGTTCAGCCCGACGTAGTACACCCCAGGGCGCGGCAGTATGCGCAGTTCCTCGCTGAGGACGGGGTCCTCCAGGATGCGCGGCATATCCTCGTTCGGATAGCCACCTTCGCCGGTGGTGTGGGTTTCATCGTTTTCGTAAAGAGCCAGCGAGGTGACATCCTCTACGATGATGGGCAGTGTGATCTTTTCGATCGCGACGTTGTCGGCGTCCCAGTAGGTGGGGTTCTTGACCAGGCCCACCTCGGCCTCGTGGTCCCAGTAGTCCAGCAGGTAGGCGCCGTTGCTGACGTAGTTGCCCGGCTCGGTCCACAGATCCCCGTACTGCTCGACGAGGTCCAGGCGCACGGGGTAGAAGGTCGAGAAGGGCAGGACGGTCTCGAAGTAAGGGGTCGGTGCCTTGAGCGTGACTTCAAAGGTATAGTCGTCCGGGGCCTTGACACCCAACGACTCGGGATCGTCGGTCTCGCCCGTGTTGAACTCCTCGGCTCCCGCGACGTCGTACATCAGCCAGGCATACTCGGCCGCCGTCTCCGGCAGCATCAGCCGGACGACGCCGTCAACGTAGTGCTGTGCGATGACGGGCACGCCATCGGACCAGACGGCATCCTCGCGCAGGTTGATGGTGTACACCGTGCCGTCTTCGGAGACCGTGAAGCCGGTGGCTCCCCTGGGCTCGATGGAGCCGTCGCCCCGGTATTCGAAGAGGCCCTCGATGCACTGATGGATGATCAGGTGCGAGGTGGTATCGGTGGCCAACTGGATATCGAGCGTCGGCGGCTCAGTGCCGAGGGGGAACCACAGCCCATCCAGATCCACCTTGGGCGGCACAGGCGTCGGAGGTACGGGCGTGGCCGTGACGACTATCGTCTCCGTCTCCACCACAGTCTCACCTGCCTCCGTCACGATCTTGGTGACCACTACTTCCACTTGCTCCGGCGCCGGAGCCGCGCAAGCCGCCAGCAGCATGCTTCCGATCACCAGCGCGGCTGTCAAAACGTACCGCTTCTTGCTAAGCATTTTTCTCCTCCTTGTACTTAAACTAAAGTTATCACTTACGACACAGTTTCTGGGCAGGATTTCTCCGCCCTGGTGTAATGTCTCCCCTCTACGCATCACCTCCTTTTTGCTCCATAATACTTACGCATTACGTACCAGATGGCAGGCACAGAAGTGGCCCTGCTTCACCTCGACGAACTCCGGCTCCACCTCAAAGCAAGCCTCTATGGCCACCGGGCAGCGGGTGTTGAAATTGCAGCCCACAGGCGGGTTGGCCGGGCTGGGTATGTCCCCCTCCAGGATGATGCGCTGACGCTTCTCCTCGACCACCGGGTCCGGCACCGGCACCGCCGACATCAACGCCTGGGTGTAGGGGTGGAGTGGGTTGAGGTAAATCTCGTCTCGGTCGGTCAACTCCACGATCTTGCCCAGATACATCACCGCCATGCGGTCGCTGATGTGGCGCACCATGCTCAGGTCGTGGGCGATAAACAGGTAGGTCAAACCCAACCGGCCCTGCAACTCCTCCAGCAGGTTGACCACCTGGGCCTGGATGGAGACGTCCAGCGAGGAGATGGGCTCGTCACAGATGATCAGGTCGGGATTGAGAGCCAGGGCGCGGGCGATGCCGATACGCTGCCGCTGCCCACCGGAGAACTCGTGGGGGTAGCGGTTGACGAAGTAAGGATTGAGCCCCACCAGTCGCAGCAACTCCTGCACCCGCTCGCGCTTCTCTTTCCCGTGGGCGATCCCGTGGACCTCCAGCGGCTCACCGACAATGGATCCCACCGTCATGCGCGGGTTCAGCGAGGCGTAGGGGTCCTGGAAGATCATCTGCATCCGGCGGCGCATGTGGCGCAGTTCGCTGCCCTTGAGGCTCATCAGGTCTGCCTCATCAAAGACGACCTGCCCGTCCGTCGGCTCGTACAGCCGGAGCATCGTCCGGCCTATCGTCGTCTTGCCGCTGCCGGTCTCCCCGACCAGCCCCAGCGTTTCGCCCTTGTAAATATTGAAACTGACGTCGTCCACCGCCTTGATATCGCCGGTGTGGCGCTGGATAATAATACCCCGTGTGATGGGGAAATACTTCTTGAGGTGGCGCACCTGAACCAGGGGTACTCTCTCAGCGGTCATTAATCTGTCCTCCCCGCGACGTATTCCCACCGCCAGCAGGCCACGGTGTGGTCCTCCCCGTCCGTCTCCTCCAGCGGCGGCATCTCCTCCAGGCACTGGTCAACCGCGTAGGTGCATCGGGCAGCGAAGGGGCAGGCTGGTGGCAGGTCAATCAGATCGGGCGGCAGGCCTGGGATAGAGATCAGTTTGGTGCCGGGCGCTTCGTCCAGCCGGGGCAGCGACCCCAGCAGACCTATCGTGTAGGGATGGCGCGATCGCTCGTAGATGTCCTTCACATTGCCCCGCTCGACGATGTAGCCAGCGTACATCACGTTGACCTTCCTGGCCAACCCGGCTATGATCCCCAGGTCGTGGGTGATCCACATCACTGCCATCCCCAGTTGCTCCTGGAGCCGCTTCACCAGGTCAATGATCTGGGCCTGGATGGTGACGTCCAGGGCGGTGGTGGGCTCATCAGCGATGAGGAGTTTGGGATTGCAGGAGAGGGCCATAGCAATCATCGCCCGCTGCCGCATGCCGCCGGAGAACTGGTGAGGATAGTCGTCCAGCCGCTCGTGAGCATCCGGGATGCCGACCATCGCCAGCAGTTCCCCGGCTCGCTCCCGCGCCTGCGCGTTGTTCATCCCCTGATGGAGTTTGAGCGTCTCCATGATCTGGAAGCCTATTGTCAGAACCGGGTTGAGCGAGCTCATCGGGTCCTGGAAGACCATCGCGATCTCCGCCCCACGCACGTGGTGCATATCCGACTCGCTCACTTTCAGCAGGTCACGCCCGTCGAACCAGACCTCCCCCCCCTCGATCCTGCCCGGCGGGCTGGGTATGAGGCGCATAATGGAGAGGGCGTGTACGCTCTTGCCACAGCCACTCTCGCCGACGACACCCAGAATTCCCCCTTCCTCGAGGGTATAGGAGACCCCGTTGACGGCGTGCACCACCCCATCCTCGGTGTAAAAGCGAGTGACGAGGTTTCTCATATTGAGCAGGACGTGTGAAGATTGGTTCTGTTGATGATCAAACATAACACCCCCCAGAAGATATAACGCGCAGGCAAAGCAGAGCCTGTTTTGCTATTATACTCAATTGCTATGAAAGTGCAACCTCGCCAAACTCTTCAATACTCCAGGCCCACTTCAGACTTAACTCGGCCAGGACATCTAAAACGTCAACGGCAGGAGGGAACCATACTGATAAAGAAGGTGTGTGTTACGGGGGTCGTACCTCCATTCCACCCACCTATTCTCAGGCCACGCCCAGGAAGCAATCTGTGCAGAGAGAAACGCACCTACCCTGGCCAATTGCGCCATCACCACCCGATAGCCTTTAGAGAATCTGAGTCCCATCAGGCGCCACGCCGTTGGCCGCCCCACGCGCTCCTTGATCCGCTCCCACACATGCGACGAGGGGCTGGCTCCGACCACTCTCTCCCGCAGCGCCCACCGAATCAGATTGTCCAGTTCGTCTGCAGAATGTCCCTCAAATACATCCTTACGTGAAGTCATACGCCACCTCGGGCACTAACCTGCGCTCCTGTTCCAGGATAGATCTCCTCAGCCTCTCACGGGCATAGTGGAGACGAGATTTGACCGTTCCCTCCGGGACGTCCATCACGTAGGCGATCTCTTTCAGGCTCAACTCCTCCAGGTAATGCAAGACAATGACCGCACGATGGCGGGGAGGTAATGCGTCAATCACCTGTTGCAGGTTTTGTCGCCGTTCTCGCTCTTCTGCCACCGCCTCGGGGCGCCACTGAGCAGGTGATGTCCAGCGGTCAAGCACATCCTGGAGGGAGTGCAGCCAGCGCTTAACCCGGCTGGTCCAACTGTAGGCCAGGTTAACGGTGGCGCGGTACAGCCACGGCCCCAATGGTCGGTTCTCGTCAATGCGGTCGGCATAGGTGTAGACGCGAAGGAAAGCCTCCTGGAGGATGTCCTCAGCCGCCCTCTCATCGTGAGTGACCGCCAGGGCGGTCCGATATACCTGTGTCTTATACTTCTCGTACAGTTCACCCAGGGCCTCAAGGTCGCCGTCTCGAATACGGACGATAAACCAGCTATCCGTGTGCTGTGTGGTCATTTACCCTCCAGGCGTACTAGCCCACCTTATATACTCTTATAGACCCCAAAAGGTTCAATTGATCTTAGATTTGGTGATGTTAGATTTGGAGATTGGCTGCTATATGGTAAGTACACCGGTCCTCGAATCTCCAAATCCTAGATCCGTCAATCTTACGTCAGTTGTGCCAGGAACTCCCGATCTTGTGGGGGCAAATCCGCCCGCGGCAGGAGATCAGGGCGACGCTCGAGGGTGCGACGGAGCGCCTGCCCGCGACGCCAGCGGGCGATGGCGGCGTGGTCTCCGGAACGCAGTATCTCCGGCACCTCCCAGCCCCGGAAGACAGCGGGGCGGGTGTAGTGCGGTCCTTCCAATAGCCCGCGAGCGTGGGAATCCTCAAGAGTAGCACCGGGGTCTCCCAACACGCCCGGCAGCAAACGGGTCACGGCGTCAATGATGACCAGCGCTGCCAACTCGCCACCGGTGAGCACGTAGTCGCCGATGGAGATTTCGTCGGTCGCCAGGTGTTGCCGCACTCGCTCATCCATTCCCTCGTACCGCCCACAGATGAGGAGTAAACGCTGGTGATGCGACAGTTCGGCGGCGACGGCCTGGGTAAAGAGCCGCCCCTGGGGAGTCAGGAGAATGATCGGCACATTCGTGCCCTCCCCTCTCTCCCCCCCCGCTTGTCGGGGGGGGCTGGGGGGGGGCAGGATCGCTTCGGCGGCGGCGAAGATGGGCTCTGGCTTCATTACCATTCCACCTCCACCACCGTAGGGAGCATCGTCGGTGACGTGGTGTTTGTTGGCTGCATAGTCGCGGATATTGTGCAGCGCGATGGAAACGCGGCCGCTCTCCTGGGCCCGTTTGAGGATGCTCTCCTCCAAAGGGCCGTGAAACATTGAGGGGAAGAGGGTGAGGATGTCGAAATGCATGTTCAATGAACAATGAAGCAATGAACAAGTAACAGATACCAGAGCGGATAATGATCCTGGGAACTGCGTGCCTGATGGCTAAAATATAGCACAGTTTCAGAGAGATGTCAAAGGCGCGGTCTGCACACGCTCGCGCCTCTGTTTGTTTCCCATCCGTCTATTTCTCAGTCCGTTGTTGTCACTCCGGCAAAGCAGCACGCAGCACACGCAGCCAGTTGCCCCCCAGGACAGCGGCGATGTCTTCCTCGCTGTACCCCAGTTCGGCCAGCGCTGGGCCAAAACGGGCCAGGTCAGCGACGGTGTCTATCTCGGCCGGGGCGCTCTCGGCCCCGAAGCCACCATCGAAGTCGGAACCCAGCCCCACGTGGGTTGCGTCACCCACCACCTGGCAGACGTGGTCTACGGCAGCGGCCACGTCGGCTATGGTGACAACATTCTTGGGATCACCCTTCGCCCAATCAGGCCGCAGGAAACGATTATAGGGCACGATGCCGATGACGCTATCCCGCTCGGCCAGGCGACGGATCATCCCGTCGGAGAGTTGGCGCGGGCCGGGCACGCGGGCGCGGGGGTTGGCGTGGCTGGCGACCATCCGGCCCTCGAAGCGGTCTAGCGCCTCGAACAACGATTCTTCGGCCAGGTGGCTGACGTCCAGGATCAGACCCAGGTCGGCCATCACGGCGAGAAGTTCGCGCCCGGCGTCGGTGAGCGGGCCAGGGAGGACATTGCCGCCGGCGTATCGGGAGCCGGTCTGCCACGAGAGGCCCACCAACCGCACGCCGCGCTCGAACCACTGTTCCGCCTCGGCTGGCTCGCGAATGGGGTCTGCGCCTTCCATCAGCGGGACGATGCCCACTTGTGGGGTCTCGCCCTCCCAACTGGTCAGCACGCCGTCGAGGTCAGCACGGGTCCCAATGAGCGTGATCTGGTCGCACTCGTCGGTCAGGCGGTGATAGAAGTCGAGTTGCGCCTGGCCCAGCGCGTAGGCTTCCTCTGCGGTGGCATAGGTGTGGGACTCCGGGGAGCCCCGGCGGGCTGGCGAGACGAAGATGGTACCACAGACGAGTGTTATGCCACCGGACAGCCACTCGGGCAGGCCCACCATGCAGAGGCCGTTGCGCTGAGGGACGCCGGTATCCTGCTCCAGACGGCGGGTCTCAAGTGCACTGCGACGCACGTCACGGCCCAAGGCTAGTGCGTTCCAGGCGATGTCCTCGTGAGCATCCACGATGTGCATATGGCACTCCAGTTCAATGAACAATGAGACAGCGAGACAATGGACAATGAAACAGTGGGTAAACGCCAGCAGTAATAAGTGTACCACAGGCAGCAAGTTTGACAAGAGAGGGCAACTGTCATATACTGGGTGCAGGGTAAAGGTATAGAACGTACAGCGTAAAGCCGACGAGGAGGAAAAAAATGACAGACGGTTTCCGGCTGGTAATGAGTCAGGGCCCTCAGCCGGGGCAGATGTTTTCCCTGGAAAAGGACTCTACTAGCCTGGGGCGAGATCCGGGCAACGACATAACGATTGACGATCCGCAGGTTTCGCGGCAGCACGCGCGCATCATGCGCCAGGGGGGGCTGATGGTGATTGAGGACCTGGGGAGCACGAATGGCACGTTCGTCAACGGGGTGCGGCTGACAGGGTCACACACGCTGGCCAGCGGTGACATGATCGGCCTGGGTGATGTGGTGGCTCTGACCTACTATGGAGTGGGTATAACCGCGACCGAGACTGTCGTCAGGCAACCCGCTGCCGCGCCGCCGTCACCGAGTTATGCACCGTCTCCTTCGGCTCCTCAGCCGCCTCCGCCACCGGCTTATACTGCTGCATCTCCATCCCCACCGGTTGAGGAGCACGAGGAGCAGAAAAGCAAGACGTGGCTGTGGGTCGGATGTGGGTGTCTGGCATTGGTAGTGTTGTGTGGGGCATTGTTCGTGCTTGCCTGGTATCTGGATGCGAATTATCCCGACATACTCTATGCTCCGCTGCATTGGTTGGGCCTCTTCTAATGGTACTGTTGGCGAACTCGGTTTTCTAGGGATGAGACCCCACAAGAACGCCCTTTTAGTGAAGTAATTCCCCACTGAACAGTCGAAATGACCCGAAAAACCGCATTCTTGCCCCACCGGAAGGGGTTAGCCAACAGTATCTTC
>JAUWNP010000078.1 GCA_030612585.1 Anaerolineae bacterium | reverse complement strand
GTTTACCAAATAATTCGCTATTTGGCTAGATTTTTCAGCGAACGGACAGTCATTCCTCATAACTTAAGGCCATTTTGGCTTCTCAAGGATCAGTTTTCCTGTGATTCAGAGTCAATCTTGCCAACGCAACCCGGATTTTCGGGCAAATCGGGCGTTTAGACTGGCACCAAGTGCGAAAACCGGCCATTTCAGGTCTGTTTGGCACTATTTTGGCGACTGACAGATACTGTTTCGTTAAGTTATGACGGATGCTATAACTATAGTTTGTCCGTATCTTCTCAAAAACTTGGGGCGGGGGTAGGGCGGATTTGCTATCCGACCGGACGGCGGTTAGCAAAACCGCCCTACAGTCGTCATCCCCCCCTGAATATTGAGAAGATACTTGTCCTACATCTATTTTCGAGGCAGAACAGGGGGAGGCTACGACCGGACACGTCGCAAACGCTTCTTGAACACTACACCAGCCCAGATGCCCAAAACCACCCAGGTGACGATGCTCACCGCCAGCCCTACGCGCCAGGTCCACGGCCGGAATTCCATCCTGACCACGTGCTCACCTGGCGGGAGCAGCACCGCGCGGAAGACGTAATTGGCCCGTAGTACCTCGGTCGGCACGCCATCCACCGTCGCCCGCCAGCCTGGATAATACACATCGCTCAACACCAGATACCCACTCACCGGCGTGCGCGCCGCCAACTCGACCTCATTCACCCCATAGCGCACAAACGAGACATGGCCGCCCTCCGCAATCCGCAGCGCGTTATCTCCAATCTCCAATCCCCAATCCCCAACCTGCTCCCGCTCCAGCACGACCGTCTCCGTGGGGTCAAACCCCGGCGCATGGATCGCCTGCCAGGCCGCCGTGTGGTCGTCCACCACCTGCGAGCGGTAGACCAGGAACACCCGGGACAGCGCCGCCGTGTTCAGGTAAACGTCAATCTCCGGGTTCGCGGTGTAGACCGGCTCCAGCCGCTCATCGCCGGGCGGTTTGCCTTTGCCGGCCAGGACGTACTTGACGCCCAGCAGATTGTAGAGCGGCCCGCCTCGTTCCCCCACCGCCCAACGGTAGGCCTGGTACGGAGCCAGGCCCAACGGGTTGTAGACACCGCCAATGTCGTGCAGACCGTGCACCAACGCCGCGTCCGGCTGCCAGGCCCCGGTGGCCCCCTCGATGCGGAAGAGATCGGGGTCCCGCCGCAGGAAGGTCACGACGTCCTCGTGGCCGAAGCCCAGCGTGGGATCATTCGGCTCAGCCTCCAGCATAGAGCCCAACCCCACCAGATCGGCCACCAGCAAGAGCAGAAACAACCATGCCGCCCACCGGCATCGTCGAGCGAGCCAGACGAGCAAGCCGCTGAGACCCAGCAACCCAGCAGCGATGACGACGCTTGCCGTGGCCTGCGGGACGCGGTCGGGAGGCACCACCGTCCGCGCCTGCGGCAGTCCCACGGCCAGCAGTATCCCTCCAGCGGCCAGCGCACCCAACCCGATCCACACGGGCACTGAAACCAGGTTTTTTCCTGAAAACCTGGTTTCTGCGCAGCGTCCCACCCCACCCTGCAACAGCCGATCCAGGCCATAGGCCGCCAGCATCGCCAGGCCCAGGTCGGCCAGCAGGATCAGCCGCGCCGGCGCCCGCACCTGGTCGAAAGTGGGCGCGTAGCGGTACAGCAGACCATAGAGCGGCGCATAATACCCCAGCGCCAGGAGCAACCCCAGCACCACCAGGAGTGTGAAGAAGGTGATGGGGAAGCCCTTGAAACGTGAAACGTCAAACGTGAAACGTGAAACGTGAGGCTTGAGCCTCGATATTCGATATTCGATATTCGCTCCTATGCCCACCACGGCCAACACTAGCGTCGCCACACCCGCGTACCCCGCCTCGACCCGCTCCCAGGGGCCCCAGAAGCCGGCTGGGCCACGCCCGTAGAAGCCGGGAGCCAGCAGGCCGATCAGCGCTCGCGGCGGCAACGAGTAGCGGGTTGCCTCCTCGTAGGGCAGATGGCCCCGGCCGGTGTGCGCGGCCATCTCGCGGGCTGGCAGCAGCATCAGCGCCGCCCCTCCCACCCCCGCGGCGACAATAAGCGCCGCCAGCCCCAGCGTGTGCCCTGCGTGTCGCCAGCCACGGTGCCAGTCCACCGCCAGCCGGTAGGCGAAGTACAGCACGAGCGTCAGCGCCAGGAAGAGCAGCATCTGCCCGTGCCCGGCCAGCGCCGCCACAGCCAGCACCACCCCAGCCCCCGCCGCCCAGCCAGGGCCTCCCCCGGTCAGTCCGCGGTGGGCTAGCAGCAGGAGCAACGGCAGCCAGGCCGCCGTCGCGTTGAGGTTCAGGTTGCCGATGTGGGTCACGAACAGATCAGAGAGAGCGAAAGCCACCGCACCCAGCAGCGCCGCAGGCCGGCGCAGACCCAATCCCCGCGCCAGACCGAACAAACCAGCGCCAGCCAGCCAGATATGGAAGACAACCAGCGCCTCCATCATAGCGTAGGAAGGCTCGCCAAAGAGAGCGAAGGTCAGCAGGTTGATCGGGTAGAAAACGCCCGACTGATTGTCGGCGACGAAAGGAGCCCCGCTGTAGAGGTGGGGGTTCCAGAGAGGGACGACGCCCGCCCGCAGGCAACGAGCGGCGAAGCGGTAGACGGGCCAGAGGAAGGAGACCAGGTCACCGCCGCCACGCGGGATCCACTGGTCAGCGAGGACCAGCGGCCAGAAGAAGGCGAGAACGATCAGAAGCAAGAGGCCCAGACAGGCTACGTCGTGCTTCACCTCGCGAGAAACCAGGTTTTTAGGAAAAAACCTGGTTTCTGATTTTCCAGATACACTATTAGGCATAGCAGGCTGGCAAATTCCGCTATCTGCTACCAGCAGACCGCTAACCGCTAACCGCTGTTTCCGCCCGCTCCCGCATCGTCTGGCGCAACGCCTTTATGTCACGCGGCACCAGGTAGGCGGCCAAGGCGAAGAAGAGCGAGCAGAGCACCCAGGTGGAGACACAGATGAGCAGGATAGCATCCTTCAGGGACGAGCGATCGGCGATCAAACCGGCCATCAAGGGCGCTAACGCCGCGCCAGCCGACTCGATGAAGTACTGAATAGCCAACGCCGTGCTGCGCACCTCCGGCAGGGTGACGTCGTAGACCGTCGAGATCACGTTGGGCGAGGCAAAGGGAATAAACAGGGCTGTGAGACTGAGCATCACCAGGAAGAGGCCCTGGCTTTCCAGCGGGACGTAGAGGGTGGGCACCAGCAGGATAGCCCCGAGCAGCACGGCAATCGTGCAGACTATCAGCCGGCCACGCACCGTGCGCTTGAAGAAAAAATCTCCCGCAGCGCCGCCAGCAAAATAGCCGCAAGCCAACACTAGCACCGCCACCCCCATCGCCATAGATGCAGCGTCTGGAGAATAACCACGTTCCGTTTCCAGATAGTTGAAGAACCAGTAGGTGATGACGTTCCACGGGAAGACACCAAAGAACCCCTGGACGAACAGGATGCGCAGACTGGGCTTGCGGAACAACCCCAGGGCGATCTTCCAATCGAAACGGTGGATGCCGATCTGCTCCAGGCCAGCCAGTTCCGGCTCGCTCTTGCCGCGCGGGACTTCGCGCACGCCGAAGAAGATCAGAGCAGAAAGCAGCACGCCGAGCGACCCGGTGATGTAGAACACACCGCGCCAGCCTACCACGTCGCGCAGTGCGGCGGCCATGACCATCCCCAGTATGTAACCCAGTGGCATCGCAATCTGCAGCAGCCCGTAAATTCTTCCGCGCACCCGTGGCCCAAAGTAGTCAGAGATCAGGCTATAGAGGCCGGGATAACTGGAGTCATCAATGCCCGTCGAAGCGCGCGTGGCGAGGAAAGCCGGATAGGTGGGCACGATAGCACTGAGCCACGTAGTAGAGCCCCATAGAAACGAGGCCAACGCCAGCAGTTTTGACCGCGCGTACCGGTCGTACAGGTAACCCCAAAGCGGGTACAGGATCGCTCCGACGACCAGCGCACCGGTAAACACCGCGCCCATCTGGGCCTTGTTGATGCCGAACGTCTCCATGATAGGCGTGGTCAGTGGGCCAATGAGCAACTTGTCGGCCTGGTGGAGGAGCATAAACACAAAGAGCACAAACACGACGAACCAGCGATAGCGAGACTTCATAGAAGAACCCCCTTAGAGATTACAACTATTGTCAGAAAACATCACCCCATCCGCCTGGACAAGCATACCCTATTATGTTACAATCACACTGCGAAAGGAGAGGTGCAATCTTATCCCCTACACACTCTGCAAACTTCATAAGAGCGCCTGTTGCCGACGCTGCACGCTGGAAACCGGGAAAGGCAAGACCCAACCCGGTGCGCGCTCTGAGAGAAGGGCTGAGGACAGCCCTTCTGGCCGCGCTTGTCTCCCTGTTCATCAACATCTTTGTGGCCCAGGCAATGGTGATCCAGGGGCCAAGTATGAAGCCCAGCCTGGCCTACAACCAGCGGGTGATCGTGGAAAAGATCACCTACTCCTTCATCCACGGCCCACGCCGGGGGGACGTGGTGATCATTGATATGCCAGGGGAAAAGGACTTGCTGGTCAAGCGAGCGGTGGCCCTGCCCGGAGAGACAGTAGCGGTGCGGAATGGGCAGGTCTACCTCAACGGCCAGCCGCTTGAGGAATCGTGGGCCATCCGCCAGGGTGGGCCGGACTATCCCCCGACGCGCGTGCCACCGCACCACGTCTTTGTCCTGGGCGACAACCGAAAAGATTCCCGAGACTCCCGCTGCTTTGGTCCTGTGCCGGTAGACCAGATCACCGGGCAGGTCAGATTCGTCTTCTGGCCACTCGACCAGATCAGGCAAATCAGCTAATCCCCATTCCACATAGCGTTGCAGGGCTCCGTAAATCGCATTCGCTCCAAAATCTGCCGCCCCTCAATCCGCTACATCGTCCACCACTTGCCCCACCAACCGCGCCCATTCCCCGTGAATGCCGTCTTCCGTCACCCCGTAGTAGACGCGCAGTTTGCCATCCTCCCGCTGTACCAGATCGTAGCGCGCCCGGCCGGCGTGCTCCCGCCGCTTGAGCAGGCCGATGCCTCCGTGCCACTCGACCTTGCCCGCGTCCACCGGGTGTTCCTCAGCCTGGGTGATGGCGTAGCGCCACAGCCGCCGCGCCGATTTCAGGGTAACGTTCTTGACCACGTTGCCGTTACGCATGTCACGCATGGTGTGGTAGAGCGTGCCCTTGCGCTCCTGGGTCTCCACAATCTCCACTCCCGTCCGGGGAGGTTCGACGTGGCCTGAAGGCTTCTCCACCGGCACAACCACGTGCCCCGCAGGCTTCTCCACCGGTACAACCACGTGCCCCGCTCGCGCCCGCTCGACCAGATTCACAATCTCGTCCCGCACCGCCAGATTGGTCTCCGCCTCGCTACGCACATAGATCTTATTGTCGTCAATGGCGTAGGGCGGATCGCCGCCCCGAGGCACCACCACCCGCACCACCTTCACCCCCTGCGTCTCATTCACATCCACCGTGGCCTCAAGGGGCGGCGTGATGCGGCGCTCAATCTCCGTCTGGAGCGTTTTGACTACCCGCGAGGGATTGCTCACCCCGGCCGCTTGCTCCTTGACGCTGGCGCTGATGCCGATGTAGACGGTGCCGCCATTGGTATTGGCGAAGGCACAGACGTCAGCCAGAATGGCATGCAGCCGCCCGCCCCGGCGGGTGTAGCCGACGTGGAAATCCTGCACAATCGTGGCCCCTTCCTTCCGCGCCGCCCGGATGTAATCCACTGGCGCTTTGGCTGCGCGGTAGGGCCGCGTGCGCGCAAAGTCGTTGCCCAGAAATGCCTCCCGCAGCGCGGCGAAACTGATCTCGGGCAGAAGCACCTCCGTCACCCGATCCCCTACGCCCAGATGCTTGACATCCCTGGGATCGCGGGCAAGGCGATGGGCATCAGAGCCCTGAATGCAGTGCATACGGCGCGGATACTCCGGGCGTGAGCCGTCGAAGAAACGCGCCGTCGTGCGCCGTCCCCTCTTCTCAAGGTCGGTCACCTCCAGCGCGTGGAGGTGGGGGTCCTGGGTGTAGGCAATGCGCGTCTGTCCGCCAAATCCCAGCCTGCGCATCGCCACGCCGTGGGTGGAATCGGCGTGGGCTGCGATGACGATACCACCGGACTCGTCAATGACCCGATAGGCCGTCAATACGTCGGTCGTCGCTCCCACCTCGGTGCTGCCAAGGTCGAGTTTATCCAGCGAGATGTTGAGCAGGCGCAGGATGAACTCCAGTTCTCGCACGTCTGTCTCAGGAGAAAAGAGGCCGAGGATGTGAAAGCCCAGAGTGGCGGTGAATTCGAACCCCGGCAGCACAAGTACCTTCTTTCGCAGACGGCGATACTCCTTGAGTCGCCGCTCCTCCTCCGGCTGCAACCGCCCCAGACGCTCAAGCAGTACCACGGCCTCAATCTCGTCCAGCATCGCTCGGTAACCGGCCACCGTGTTGTGATCGGTGAAGGCGATAATGTCGAGGCCCTTGCGTTCGGCCGCCCGCAGAATATCCAGATATGAAACCCCCGGTTCAAGATAGTCAGTGGAAGCAGGGGTGTGTAAATGGAGATCAACTCGCTTCCACTGAAGTTTGCTCCGTCCTGTCTTTTGTTTTTTCATACGTCTATGTCCTGTCTGTTGATTAGATCTGCAATCACTGTCAGTGCTTCGGATGGGCGGAAAGGCTTGAGAAGAAAGGCGTCAGCCCCGGCAGCCAGACACTCATCGGAACGGTCCATACCCGAGGTCATCACCACTGGCATCGTCTTTAACGTCTCGTCTCCCCGCAGTTCACGCAGCACGCCGAGCGTATCCCCACGGGAGACGTGCACGTCCATCAGCACGAGCGAAGGCCTTGCCTGGTGCACCGCCAGCACCACGTCCTCTCGACAGATCACAGCCGCCACCTGGTACCCTTCCAACTCGAGTATTGTTCGTAGGAGCCTGCTGAAGACTTGGTCATCGTCTACCACGAGAACAGTGTTCACTGCCCTGCCTGCCTTCTCATTTGTAGAGCCACACCGCCCTCGCCTATCTGGCCCAGCGCGGCCTCGAATACGTCATCTACCCGCTCAGCCAGAATGAACTTGAGTCTTCTGCGCACCTCTTTGGGTACGTCATCCAGGTCCTTTTCATTCTGCTTCGGCAGGATGACGGTTCCCAGGCCGGCCCGATGGGCTGCCAGCACCTTCTCCTTGATGCCACCCACAGGCAGCACCTGGCCGCGCAGAGTGATCTCCCCTGTCATTCCTACGTCATCGCGCACCGCGCGACCGGTAAGTAGTGATGCCAGCGCAGTGGCCATAGTGACACCAGCCGACGGCCCGTCCTTGGGCACCGCGCCTTCCGGCACGTGCAGATGGACGTCGGCCTTGTCGAAGAAGTCCTCGGAGATGCCCAGTTCACTGGCCTTGGAGCGCACGTAACTGAGCGCCGCCTGTGCCGATTCCTTCATCACGTCACCTAACTGCCCGGTGACCATGAACCCCTTGCTGCCAGGCATCTTGGTCGCCTCGAAAAACATCAGGTCGCCGCCAGCGATTGTGACGCCCAGGCCAGTGGCGACGCCTGGCAACTGGGTGCGCAGCGCCGTCTCTGGGAAGTAGCGCGGCTTGCCCAGGAACTTGGGCACACCTCGCATTGTTGCCCGCACCGGCCCCGTATCTCCCTCAGCGATGCGGGTCACCACCTTCCGGCAGACCCGTCCGATCTCCCGCTCCAGATTGCGCACCCCGGCCTCGCGGGTATAGTCGCGGATGATCTTGCGCAGCGCACCATCGGTCAAATCCAACTCACTGGGCCGCAGGCCGTTCTCCCGCAGTTGGCGGGGAATGAGATAACCCTGAGCAATACGCACCTTCTCTGTCTCAGTGTAGCCCGAAAGTTCCAGAATCTCCATCCGGTCCCGCAGTGGCGCTGGTATGGGATCGAGCCAATTGGCCGTCGTGATAAACATCACCCGGGAGAGATCAAATGGCACATCCAGGTAATGATCGCGAAACTCGCGGTTCTGCTCTGGGTCCAGCACCTCAAGCAGCGCGGCCGCCGGGTCACCTCGAAAGTCCGTCCCCAGTTTGTCTACTTCGTCGAGCATGAAGACCGGGTTCCTGGATTCCACCCGCCGCAACGCCTGGATGATACGACCAGGCATCGCGCCGATGTAGGTACGGCGGTGACCACGGATCTCCGCTTCGTCGCGCACGCCGCCCAACGACTGGCGGATAAACTTACGTCCCAACGCCCGTGCAATAGACTGCCCCAGGCTGGTCTTGCCCGTGCCGGGTGGCCCGACAAAACAGAGGATGACCCCCTCCCGCTCGCGCCGGATCAGGTCGGCCGGCTCCTCCTGCTCCCACTCCTCCTTGCGCTCCTCCCGCAGTCTACGCACCGCCAGGTATTCCAGGATGCGCTCCTTGACATCGTCCAGGTCGTAATGGTCTTCGTCGAGCACCTGCCGGGCGTGCGCGATATCCAGATTGTCCTCGCTCTGGATGTTCCACGGCAGGCTGGTCAGCCAATCCAGGTACGTGCGAATAACACTGTACTCAGCAGCAACAGTGGGCAGTTTGCTCAACCGGTCCAGTTCGCGGCGGGCCTCTTTCTCCGCCTCCTCCGCCATCCCCCCTTCCTCAATCTTCTTGCGAAACTCCTCCACCTCCATCTGCTGCTCGTCGGCCTCGCCCAACTCCTTCTTGATGGCCTTCATTTGCTCGCGCAGGAAGTATTCGCGCTGGGTATTCTCCATCTCCGACTGGGCCTCACTCTGGATCTTGCGACCCAGTTCGAGTACCTCCAGTTCCTTCGTCAACAAGCCCAGCAGCAGGCGTAACTTCTCAGTGACGCTATCCAGTTCCAACAGCCGCTGCGCATCCTCCAGGTCAATCCTCATCAGATTGGCGACAGCGTAGACGAGTTGTAATGGGTCTTCCATGTTGACGATCACCGCGCTCATCTCTTCAGAGACCGCGGGCATCAACTCGCTCAGGCGACGGAAGCCCTCCACGATGCTTCGCTGCAACGCCTCGACCTCCAGCGATGTCTCGACATTCTCTGGGACCGCAGAGACACGCGCCGTCAGATAGGGCAACTCGCCGATAAATTCTTCCACCCGGATGCGCAACAACCCCTGCACAATTAACGTGATCGTCCCGTCCGGCGCTTTGAACAGACGATGAACCGCCGCGATTGCCCCGATGTGATAAATGTCATCCGGCCCCGGCGTTTCCAGTTCCTGGTCACGGCTGGCCACGAGGCCGATGAGCCGCTTCCCGACTACTGCGTCATCAATCAACCGCACAGAGCGTGGCTGGCCAACGCGGATTGGCACTAACGTCATCGGAAAGACAACCAGGCCCCGCAACGGCAGAATCGGAAGTTGCGAGGGAATCTGGATCACCCCACCCTCCTCCTCCTCCGGTGAAGCGCTGCGTCCACCCGTGACCACCGGCCGGCCTAGTAAATGCAACAATCCCAACCCACCTATTTCCTCTCTCTCTTTGTCCGACATTTGCTCCCTTAATCCTCCTCCCGGCCCAACTCAACGACCGGCACACGTTGCGCCATGGGGCGCGGAAGACACACTTTCAAAAAGCCGTCCTCGTAACTGGCCTCCACGTCCTCTGGCTCCACCGACCAGGGCAGGTAAACCTCAGCACGGAATTCGCCAAAGCGAATCTCCATCTGATGATACATCTGTTTGGATGCCGAATCGGTACGCACACCAGCAACGACCAGCATCTGCCCTGCCAGTGAGATCGAGAAATCCTCGCTCCGCATCCCCGCGATCTCAACCTGCACAACCAACCCCGCGTCGTCTTCGTAGACGTCCGTAGGGGGCTGCCAGGCACAGGTGTGCCGGCAAACAATCCATCCCTCGCCCAGCGGCTGTTCGACCCCGACGTACCCCAGCCGCGCGCCTGTCCGTCTGCCTGTCATCTCGCCCTCCCACAAAGGTTACATCCACCCCCTAATTGTACCACAATTGTACGTCTGGCCCAAGTGCACGCGCCACCCGCTCCATAAACAGGCAGGAGGCAAGAACTGATCATTGATGGACTCAGAGCCGTTGTCGGAATCGATACCTAGCAGTGGGAATGGTAGACACTGACGCACGCTGTGGCTGCACGATCTGGGCGGTGCGGCACTCCATCGCTGCGGAGTAACGTATCTTCTCAATATCTTGGGGCAAGGGCAGCGTAGGGCGGTCTTGCTAACCGCCACATGGTCGGATAGCAAATCCGACCTACTTTCGCCCCATCTTTTTGAGAAGACACGGAGTAACAGTACATGGCTTGCAAGGGATCCCTAGAAGGCAATGCCCGAGCACAGTTTAGCAGCGAGCGCCACTTTGGAACAGGGAAGACCTCCACCCGGTGGCAATATGACCGCAGATGCTCGGCCTGTGCCTGTTCTTCTGCCGATGTGCGGGCGGTCAGTAAGGCAACAACCCCAGTTTGGCCCTCACCGCTGTCAGCACCACCGGGTCAGGTGGCATCCCCACCCGCCTCAGCGCCTCCTCCCGATCCAGGTACCCACCACGCACCAGATTCGCCAGTTCCAGCACGTAGGGATGGTAACCCATGTGCTGCTTATGAACCTCGTTGGCGAACGCATTGAGCAGGCAGTTAGTCGAGTTAGGATCGGTGTCGTCGGGGAGTTCCCATCCCAGTTCCTGGATGCGCGTGTAGGCCGCGTCCTCGTCGTAGTCCAGGAAGACCAACGGCGAGACGTTGTAGGGGAACCGCGTCGCGTCGTCGAAGTGGTGCTCAGCCGGAAAGTAGGGTGCGATATCATCTCCAACCACCTTCTGGAGTGGAACGACCGTCGCCGACAGCATGGCCCGCATCATCTGGGGGTTGGTCTTGAATATGGCCGACGTCAGCGGGGCCTGACCCGGCGACCAGCCGTAGGCGATGATGGGAATCTTCTTCTCAATAGCCATCCGCAAAGCGATGCCCTTGGCCATCCCCATACAAGAGGTGCAGATATTGCTGGCTCGATGCAGGGCCTTAGCGGGGTACATGTCGCGAGCCGTCGAGGCAACGAACACTTGCCTCAACAGATCGAAGCGCGGCTTGACGATGACGTGATCCACGCCCAGGTTCTCCGACACCCGCCGCATGTTGCTAAAGGCTGTTGGGGAGGTAAAGCCTATGTCAAAGGTGAAAGCCAGGATGTCCAGATCGTAGTCCTGTTTGAGCACCATGAGGGTATAGGTGCTATCCTTGCCCCCGCTCCAACTCATCAGGCAGTCATACGAGTTCTGGCCGCGAACCTGCTCCAGAATGTGATAAAACTTTTGCCGGAGCCTTTGCTTCAGGCGCTCCTGCTTCTGAAGAGTATCCGTGAAAGCGAGACAGTAATTGCACACACCCGCTTCATCGAACTTAATACCTGGGAAAGTCTCTGGCAAGATGCAACGCGTACATCTTTTCAAGATGCACCTCCTTCTGCAATTCCTTCTACAGCCTGCAATCTGCACCGCCTACCCAACGCACATCTTCACCGCGCCGACGTCCGGGACTGGACGGCCAGGGAAGTCCTCCACAAACAGATGGTGTACCAGTTAAAGTGACAGGATGCCAGCAAGAGCCATTGAATCGTTCTCGCCCAACCGTGCACCCTGCCGGCATTTGCTGAACAGGCGGAAGATGGCCACCTGGTCAAAGTAACCGCTGGCGCGGATTTGGCCCGGTGAGAGCAGATCTTCCACGTAAGGAAGTGGACTCGGGTCGCTGTGCCCTGAGCCTGCCCTGAGACTGTCGAAGGAGCCTGCCCTGCCACCGCGAGTACTCGTGGCGGTGAGACTGTCGAAGGGAAGAAACCTGGGCTGATGGGGGTCCGGCAGGGCCGCTTGGGCCGGGAGCACACCTCGGCCGGCAAAAGCCCCGCCATTACGTGGGAGCCTCGCACGACTGATTCGCCGACCACGCCAGGACCCACCCGCCTGCCTTGCTCATCCACGACCCACACCTCAGTGTTGGGGATAGCGATGCCTACAGATTCGGGACGGCGACCCAGTTCCTCCGGCGGCAGGCAAGAGGCACGCTTGCGCCCGGTGAGGCCGTACATCGAGTAAAAAGACTGTTCCAGTACCAGCGTGCATCCGAACTTGAAGACCATCAGCAGTTGATAGAGGCCGTAGTCGAAGGAGAGAAAGCCTCGATTGGCGGTGTGTATTATGGATGCGACTCTTACGACTCGGTCGCCTCTCCGCCGACACTACCGGCGCCCTCCTCCCGCAAGATCGTATCCACCACACTTTCGAGATCAGAAGACACTCGAAACCCGTTTTGGCCATGGAGCAAACACCGCCGCAGTTCGTTGCGCCCGCGTCCAGTCAACACGAGAAAGCAGCGGCAACCAACCGTCTCTCCTGCCTGGATGTCTGCATAAACATCACCGATGAGATATGATTGTGCTAAGTCAACTCCCATCTCGCGAGAGACTTGCATGAGCAGGCCCGGCTGTGGCTCGCGACAGGCACAATGCTCATCCGACCCATGGGGGCGATACAGCACCCGGTCGACTCTTCCCCCAGCCTTCTCGATCTCCTTCACCATTTGCCGGTGTATGTGCTCCACTGTCCGGACAGGGACCATCCCACGGCTGATGATGGCCTGGTTGGTAATCACGACAATGAGCACATCCAACTGCGCCAGTCGGGTCAGGCTCTCTCGCGCTCCTGACTGGAACTCGAATTCCGCCCAACTCTTTACGTGGTCGCCCCGATTGTGGCAGATCACCCCATCACGATCAATGAATACTGCTTTCACTTTATCACCCCCTTATGTACATCATCTATGCACTGACCCAGGCATCCCTGGGTTTGGTGACAGAAGACATATGCCTCTCCAACGAGTAAGGCGCTCTTTGCCATGGAACGGCCTGCATGACTTGCACACCTTCTGTATCGAAAGCGAAGTCCCGCCGCTGAAGCCCCAAGCGATCCAATGCCTCGGTGACGGCCTCTTGTCGCTCCTCTGGACAGTAAAGCAACAGGAATCCTCCACCGCCAGCGCCCGTGATCTTGCCCCCAATCGCTCCGTGTTCAAGAGCAGTAGTATAGGATTTGTCAATGAATGGATTGGTGACGTTGTCCGATAGTTCCCGCTTGTTCAACCACGATTGATGTAGAAGTTCGCCGAATTCCTGCAGATTACCCTGCTCGAGAGCGGCCTTGATGGCCAAACCCAGTTCCTTGATCGTGTGCAGCCGTTTGATGACAGCAGGGTTTCCTTGCTGGCTGGCGCTCGTCTGATGCCGCAGGATAGTAGAAGAGGTGTGTGAAGTGCCGGTGAAGAACAGCATCAAGCGCCTTTGAAGAGATTGCCAGGTGTTGAGCGGAAGGTTCAGAGGTTCAACAGAAACGCCTTCTTTCGCAAAGGTTATGTAATTCAGTCCTCCGAACGCGGATGCGTATGGGTCTTGCTTGCCAACAGGCATACCCATCTTCCCGATTTCGATGAAGCAAGCCAGTTCTGCTACCTCGGTAGGGCCCAGATCCAGCCCACACCAGAAGGCCAATGCTTTGATCATGGAGACAGCCACGCTGCCCGAGAAGCCCAGGCCCGTGCCCGGTGGTATCTGGGAAGCCAGGAAGACGGTCACTCCATCTCGCACATTAAAATGGTTTACGACCGCCTTGGGCAGAGAAAGATCTCCGTCCCAGACAAGGTCCTCGCAGATGGGTCTCTGGACCATAGTACGATAATCGGCGGAGATGATCTGAAGAGGGGCACCCTTGGCTGGTGAGAGAATCGCATAAACGTAATAGTCTATGGCCGCGCTCACGACCAGCCCCCCATAACGCTCGTAGTAGGGGGGCAAGTCGGTCCCGTCTCCCCCAAAACTAATCCGAACCGGTGCTCTGGATACAATGATCATGACACATCCTATAAATTGCAGATCGAATGCGGCCCCATCAGGCTCATCTGGCCCAACACCACATTAAAGAGTTGCGGCAATTCATCCAGACTCGTCTGACGACAGTCTTCAGGAACGCCTCCATCCTCGTGATGCGCAACTTGTTGAGGCTCACTAGAGGGACGCAGCCCACTTCTTTGACCTGCATGCCAGTAGTGAAGAGCTCATGTAGTCCAGGGGACAGCCTGATACGTACGTCATCCTTCACTCCCAAGGTGCGGTAGATTTCCACCAGTGCCTCGCGGCCCAAGGCCGTGGGTACTACAATCAGTTCGTCTATCTGCAGTCGCCGGATGAGCGCTTCCAAAGAATCGCGTCGCCCCACGACAGGAAGGCCGTCCACCTTGCTCCCTGGCCTGAGATTGTCGTCCACGAAGCCGAGCAATCGAACTCCAGCCGTGCGGGATGCCTGCAACTGCTTGGCAATGGCTTTGCCTTCCTCGTTTGCTCCGACGATCAGTGTGCGGTCGAGGAAGAAGCCCCACCGCTGCATCCAATAAATGAGACGGCGATACAAGAAGCGGGCGGAGCCCACAATGGCGATGGACAATACCCAGGCCACAATGAGCCAACCTCGCGAGATGTCCTGCCCGCCTCGGCGGTCCAGGAAACTGTACAAAACTATCATCATCAAACCCACGGTGCATGCGTTCACGACGTGGGCGTATTCCTTGGCACCACCGAAAAGAAGGTTAACATCATACAGGCGGTAGATAGAGAAGATGATAAGCCAGACAGGAGTCAAACTGAAGACCAGTCGCCAGTAGAAGTCGGCTGAGAACTCGGCGTGGTAGGGTAGCCACTGGAAACACACGAAGTAGGCCAGCGCAAAACTCACCGCAATGCACAAGGTATCCAAGGCAGGCAAAATGGCAACGGCCCACTTCTTGTGCAGCCTCATGGTCATAGACAGCACTCTGTGCCTCGCTACCCAACCTATTCCAGTCTGGACTTGGCTAAGTAAACTCATTTCATCCCCCCCCACCCTGTGACACACAGTGTTTGATTACCTCTTGCCGAGATCCCCGTCCATGATTAATCTTACTAAGCAGTGGTTATTCCCTGGTAGTGAATAAGTTTAAAATTGCCTAAAATGCAACCACCAGAGATATAGCATCAATTTCCCAGCACCCCACGTTATCGTTACCACCGGCCAGCCCGGCTATTGCGCTGGAGAATGAAATATCTCTTGAAAGATCTCTTCTCTAATGAGGCAATTCGCCGGCTTGCCAAAATCAAATAACGGGTGTATAAACACTGCAGGCGACATACCCGTTCAACCAGAGGTCGAAGATATACCATAGGTACCCCTTAACTGTCTCATCCTACTCCCTGTAGAGGCATGTCCAGGGTTCGAGTTGCGGACCAGAAGGTCGCAGGTTCGAATCCTGTCGAGGGTACTGGCAACAGAGTGGCAGTATATGACTTCCTCGGTTGGCGAGGAGCGCGGGGTCACTTAGAACCGCGCGCTTTTTTATTACATCTCACCTACGAATAACATCCTGGAGGTGATCATATGTTCCAACACGACGACTTTCTCTTTCGCGGCGACCTGGCCGCGCTCGACCCGGCCGTGGCCCAACTGATTGACCTGGAAAAGGAACGGCAGGCCCGCAAGTTGATCATGATCCCCTCGGAGAGCAGTTCTCCGTGGGCCGTGCGGGAGGCGCTTGGCTCAGCGCTGATGAACATCTACGCCGAGGGCTACCCCAACCCGGAGACCCACTGGCTGGCCGAGGACGAGATTCTGGACTACGAGCACCACCTGGCCCACTACCGCCGCTACGGTGACCGGCGCTACTACCGGGGAGTGGAATACGCCGACGTGATTGAATCGCTGGCCCGGCGGCGCTGCGCCGAAACGTTTGCTACCGACGACATCTCCGCCAACCAAATCTACGTCAACGTCCAGCCTCTCTCCGGCGCGCCGGCCAACGTCGCCGTCCAGCAAGCGTTGCTGAAGCCGGGCGATACCATCATGGGCATGGCACTACACCACGGCGGCCACCTGACCCACGGCAGCCCGGTCAACCTGTCGGGCAAACTGTACAACGTCATTTCCTATCACGTCAACGAGCAGACGGAGTTACTGGACTACGACGAAATCGAGGAACTGGCGCTGGAACACCGGCCCAAATTGATCATCGCCGGTTATACCTCCTACCCGCGCATCCCTAACTGGGCCAAGTTCCGCCAGATCGCCGACCGGGTAGGTGCCTACCTCCTGGCCGACATCGCCCACGTGGCCGGCATGGTCATCGCCAGCGCCTTCCCCACCCCACTGGGGCACGCCGACGTCGTCACCTTCACCACCCACAAGACTCTCTGCGGCCCGCGAGGGGCGTGCATCCTCACCACCAACCCCGGCTTGGCGCAGAAGATAGACCGGGCTGTCTTCCCCGGCCTGCAGGGCGGTCCCCACGTCAACAAGTTCGCCGCGATGGCCGTCGCCTTCCGCCTGGCCCAGACGGAGCAGTTCCACCAGCTCCAACACCAGACCGTGACCAACGCTGTGGCCCTGGCCCGCGCGCTTACCGCGCACGGCCTGCGCGTCCCCTGCGGCGGTACCGAAACCCACCTGATGCTCCTCGATTGTAAGACGATACAAGGACGGGACACCACCCCGCTGATGGGCGGCGTCACGGCAGCGATCCTCGACATGGTAGGCATCGTCGTCAACAAAAACACCATCCCCGGCGATAAGACAGCCGCCTATCCCAGCGGCATCCGGTTGGGCACCCCCTGGGTCACCCAGCGCGGTCTGCGGGAACCGGAGATGGAGCAAATCGCCAGCGTCATCGCCCGCGCGATGAAGGCGACCGAGCCTTTCACCTACACTGGCGCGCGCGGCCCAATCTACCGGGGCAAGGTAGACTTCGACGCGCTAGAGGAACTGCGCGTCGAAGTGGCCGCACTGGCCGAACAGGCTGGAATTGACTTCGAACTCCCGTGCAGCGGCTATCCCCACCACTGCCTGGTGCCGGAACTGCGCCAGCGGGAGGAGCAGTACGGACTGATCGAGGTCGAGGGAAACACGGCTGCCATCTTCGTCGAGCAGATCACGCCGATGGACGTCGCCGACCTGAAACAAGGGGAGTGGCGGGCTGTGACGCTGCTGGAGCCAGACGGGCAGGTGATGAGCCCTGGCTTAGTCCAGCGGCCCGGCTTCGGCCACAACCGCTACTGGTTGAGCGTGCCGGCCAGCCGGGCCCAGCGGGTCATCGCCTGGCTGCGCGATCTCTCCGACGGCTACGTCCGCTTCGACGACACAGACCTGTGGGCCAAACTGCCAGGGCCGGCCGTCGTGCGCGACCTGGGGCCGGCCGACACCGCCGTGGAACAGGCGGTGCTGGAGCGGGCAGCAACCCAGCACCGGCTCTTCCAGGCCGGTGCGACCTATGATGACTTCACGCCGCCGCTCTCCCACAAGCCCTACTTCATCGGCCTCTCCGCCCCTGACTACGCCGACCCCGCCGGGGAGCCGCTCCCGCCCTTTGAGTGGCAAGAGACAGAGCGGCCCCCGCGCCGCACACCTCTCTTCGACTGGCACGTGCAACACGGGGCAAAGATGGCCCCCTTCGCCGGGTGGGAGATGCCGTTGTGGTACACCTCCATCAGCGACGAGCACCGGGCAGTGCGGGGCGCAGCGGGTCTCTTCGACGTCTCCCACATGGGGCTTTTTGAAGCGAGCGGCCCCCACGCCGCCTACTTCCTCAACCTGGTGACCCCCAACGACGTGAACAGTCTCCGGCCCGGCGAATCGTTGTACACATACCTCCTGGCACCCGACGGTCGGGTCATAGATGACCTGATGGTCTACATGCTCAGCCCCTCCCGCTATCTGCTCGTCGTCAACGCCGCCAACACGGAGAAGGACTGGGCCTGGCTACAGGCAGTGAACGAGCAAGCGGTGTGCATAGACGACCTGCGGCCATGGGCACGGGCCAGTTTCCAGGCCGAACTGCGGGACCTGCACGACCCGCACGAGAGTTACGCCTGGCTGGCCGACCTGGCCCTCCAGGGTCCCCGTTCCCGCGACATCCTGCTGGCCCTGCTCGACGGCGCCTCGCCCTCCAGCGCCGCCACAGAGGTACGGGGACAACTGCTGGCATTGAAGCGCACCGAGGTGATGGAGGCAGGCATCCCATCCAACCGGGCCCCTGGCGGTCTCTTCGACCTGATCATCGCCCGTACCGGCTACACCGGCGAGCGGATGAGTTTTGAGATCTTCGTCCATCCCGACGTGCTGGGCACGCTGTGGGAGCAGTTGATGGAGGTCGGCGCTCCCTTCGGGCTCCGGCCCATCGGGTTGGGGGCGCGTGACAGCCTGCGCATTGAGGCCGGGCTGCCGCTCTACGGCCACGAACTGGCGGGGCCGCTGGATCTGCGTCCCGACGACGCGGGTTTCGCAGGCTACGTCAAACTCAACAAGCCCTTCTTCGTCGGACGGCGGGCCTACATCGAGCACGCCCAGCAGCGCAAGATGACCATAGCCCGCTTCCACATCGCAGAGAAGGGAGTGCGCATCCCCAAACAGGAGGACGTGGTCACCGAGAGCCACGGGCGAGTCATCGGCCAGGTGACCTCGTGCGC
>JAUWNP010000037.1 GCA_030612585.1 Anaerolineae bacterium | reverse complement strand
CCCCAACTTTGGGGGGGAAAGAGGGGGGGGGGCCGCAAACCAGCCATCATACCCCCCCCGTTCTCCCTCTCGCCCTCCTCCCCCGGGAGGATGCCCATGAACTTTCCTTCGTAAATCGGTGCCACCCAATCGCTCAACGATAAAATCTCTTCGAGGTCCTCGGAGATGAGGAGAATACCGGCTTTTTCCTTCTTCGCCTCCATGAGCTTGTTCCGAACGAACTCTATCGCCCCTACATCAAGTCCTCGGGTTGGTAGATTAGCGACCAGAAGCCGCGGTCTGCGTGAGAGCACGCGTGCCAAGATGAGTCTTTGGAGGTTTCCTCCGGATAGGTTTTTGGCCTTCGTGTCTGGGCTCGGAGCCACCACACCGTACTCGGAGACGATTTCTTCTGTAAGATTCCGTATCTTCCTGTAATCCAAGAGCCCTCGCCGGGAGAAATTATCATCGAAGTAAGAGTTCATCGCGATATTTTCCACCAGGGAGAAATCACCGATCGAACCCACTTCTATGCGTTCGGAGGGAATGTATCCTATTCCCGTCTTCCATCTTTTTAATATAGAGGAGTGAGTGATGTCTTTCCCCTCAAAAATCACCTTACCCCCCTCCGCCTTTCGCAGACCGGCTAGAACCTCGGCTAACTCGTGTTGCCCGTTACCGGAGACTCCGGCTATGCCGAAGATCTCGCCTTCACGTATGGAAAACGAAACACCGTTCAAAGCCAGAAAACCTTTGTTGCTGAGGGCGGAGAGGTTTTCTACCTGGAGTATGGGTTTCCCCTTCTCTACCTTTGTCCTCTCCATCCTGAAGATGACTTCTCGCCCCACCATTTTCCTAGCCAGGCTCTTCTCCGTTACGCGCCCCGTCTCTAAGCGGGCCGTGACTTTTCCACGCCTCAGAACCGTCACCCTGTCGCTTATGGCCAGCACTATGGGGAGTTTATGGGTGATGAATGGGATTATGGCGAGTTCATCTCTAGCCATGGTTTGGATGGATGCCAGGAGTTTCTTCGTTTCGGGGGGCGTCAGCGCGGAAGTCGGCTCGTCCAGGATGAGGACCTTGGCCCCGCGATAGAGGGCCTTCAGGATCTCCGCCACCTGTTTTTCTCCTGCTGAAAGCTGCCAGACTTTCGCCCTGAGGGCGACCTTGAATCCGTATCTCTCGCAGAGTTCCTTTACCTCCTCCTCCGCTCTCTTCAGGTTCAGAATTTTTCCAGCCCTCGGGTGCCCGAGGATGATATTCTCGATCACCGTGTGAGCGGACACCAGTTTGCGGTGTTGATGAACCATCCCTATCCCCAGAGCGATGGCGTCCAGAGGTGATCTGAATTTGACCCTCTTACCGCCGACGTAGATCTCGCCTTCGTCGGGTTGCAATAGCCCGAACAGGATATTCATCAAGGTGGTTTTCCCGGCGCCGTTCTCCCCGAGGACAGCGTGAATCTCGCCCGCTTTCATCTCGAAATCTATGTGGTCATTCGCGACGACCCCCGGGAATCTCTTCGTGATTCCCCTCGCCTCTAAGACCGTCTCTCCGCGTTTTATCCCTTCCATGAGCCCTTTTTGCACTTTCTCTCTTACTATGATTTCATCAACAAAAAACCTTCTGTCTTCAGAGCCCTTGGCCTGATCTCGGGCCGAAGGCTCGGTCGAACGCCAGGGGCCGCATTTCAGCCACCAAAATACGGCATAATAGGAATGAGGCCCCCTCCTTAGAGGGTTTTCCCCTCAAGAAAGGGAGCCTCATGCCTCTGTCATTGCGATGCGCGCTCCCGTTCGCTACGCTCAGGGCATAGTTTGCGCCGAAGCCTGTCCTGAAGCCCAGCCGAAGGGCAATCCCCTAGCACGCTTGGAGATTGCCACCGCGAGTACTCGTGGCGGTGCTTCGCTGCCCCTTCGCTACGCTCAGGGCTTCGGCTCGCAATGACACACGATCCAGTCGCAATGACACACGATCCAGGGAGACTACCGAACTCTGTCTCACTCCAGTATCTCCGTGCCTTCCAGGTCGAAGTTGAACTGCGAAAGCAACCACTCGTCCGACAGCATCTCACCGGTTGGCTTGACCACTGTCCCAGCGGCTGGGATCGGCAAATTCTCCAGCGCCAGGCCAGTTCCGTTGCTCACGAACTCGAACTCGAAGAAGGGATCCCATACTCCTTTTATCATCTGATCCCTTCTTTTCTCAACGAGTTCTATGATCTCATCCGGAATCAATGGCCGTGCTTTTGGACTTATGGCGTCAACTCCCACCTGGTTGTCGTTCATGATATCAACGGTGGGAAGCTCTGTGCCATCAGATAGAATCATCTTGTCGTCCATGCCCATGTACAGCACTGTCTCTGGACTCACATCGCCAGCCAACCAATCCTTGACGATCTTCTCGTAGAGGACTTCCCAGCGTGTGTCGAACGACACGGCCACGGTATCCGTGCTCGACCAGCCGTAGAACCCCACGATGTCCATGTCCTTCCCTATGAACCAAATGCCCTCTTCCTGGGCCACGTCCAGGGGGGACCCGGAATCGGTCTGCTGGGTTAGGACATCAACGTCGTACTGAGTCACCAGGGTCTTTGCAATTTCTCGCTCTTCCGTAGGAAGGTACCAGTCACCGACGTACTTCACGTACACCGTGATGTCTTTGCCGAGCAACTCCGCCGCATCCTGCACCCCAAGGTAAAAGCCGGCCTGCCGCCTGATGACCTGAACACATGGGAATGCCGAGACGATTCCTATATTGCCTGACTGGGTTAGCGCCCCGGCGATGAGCCCTTCCAGGTACAGCGCCTGATATTGCCTGGGGAAGAGTCTAATGAAGTTCCTCTTCGTGGTCAGATCGCTGGCAATGATGGATACAAAGTAAACATCCGGGTACTGATCAGCTATATCCTTTAGGGGCAGTCCCATGAACTCTGCATTTCCCACGACTATGTCAGCGCCTGCTGCGATCAACTCTTCGGCGTAGGGAACTGTGACATCAGGTCCTACCTCCTCTCTGTAGACGTATTCTACATCTGGGTATTTTTCGGCGATTCGCTCTCCGGCACGATCGTGGGCTCCAGACCAAGTCGTGCCCTCAATTATACTGAAATGCTCGATCGCCAGAATAGCACCCGCCCTCACTTCGACGGTGACCGGAACCACCTTCTCGACCACCTCAGGGGCAGGCGCAGCACAAGCCGTCAGCATGGCCAATACTGCCATTAGGGAGATGACCGCTAACGCTGTTCTTTTCCAGGGCATTTTTTCCTCCTTTTGCTTTGTGTGAAACGTTAATCTCTAACCACTAGCGCCCAGGTTTGGGATAAACTCTATCTATCTTATATCCATCCCTCCTTTACTTGTTTTTGGGAGCGACGCACATATACAGTTATCCGCAGACTGAGCCTCGCTGTCGCTGCCGCGGCCACCTGCGCTCCCCTCCGCCTGAAGTAGCCGCGATTATACACAATCCTTGGGAGCCTGTCAAATGGGTATTGGATATTGAATATCCAATATCCAATACCCAATATCTAATCTCTAATCTCTAATTTCTAATCCCCCTCCTTGAAAGCCACGAATCGTCCCCACATAGATGCGATTTCCATTCCCCTCTGCATGTAGCAGCCGATGTAGTACCTGCCGCTCTCGGCAGTGGCGATATCGCCCGCCAGGTTCTCAGCATGGACAATCCCCTTCGGGAAGAGGTTCAGGTGCATGTCCTGGTAGTACTTATCCAGCGGGTACATCTCGTCCCAGTCCTTGCCAAAGTCCCTGATCAGTTTGGCATTGGCCTCTTCGAAGGTCTTGGGGTGCCAGAGCCTCTGGATGGTGTTCATGGGATGGTCTGCGCTCACGGCGTCCACACCGATCCACTTGATCTCCATGTCAACGCACCACTGCGCAAAGTCAGCGGAAGGCCCAGGGTGTTTGATCATGTAGCGGAATTCATCGGAGTCCGGGCTGTTCCAGCCGTACTTGTACCATCCAGTCTTGATGATGAGGATGTCCCCCTTGCGGATGTCCACGACGTCCTCGATCATCTGGGGCGTGTACACGCTTGAATTGCTGACCAGGTGGGAGATATCGGCAATCACGCCAGGGCCAACCCACTCCTCAAGCGGCACCTCTCCGATTGCCCTGCCAGCCGGCCAGAAGTGCTTTTCGCCATCCATGTGGGTCGCCAGGTGGATACTGGCATTGCAGATGGAGCCGTTTCTGCCCATGCCAAAGTGCTGGCCGCCGACTCTCTTGGTGTACGTGACGGTCAATGGGACATAGTTCGCCCACTGGGGTGTCTGGACGCTGAACGGGATGGTGAGATCCAGCATCTCGGCCGAGTTCATGATCTCAAAGAATTCCTGCTCAGCCATGCCTTCAGGAGCCTGATGGGCGACGACGCGCGACCAGGCTGTTTCCACCTCCATGAAAGGAATGGGCTGAATCATGATCCAGGCCCGCTGGTTGTTCAGTTTGTCTATATCGCCCACAATACACTCAGCCAGGAGCAGGTGGGCTTTGGGCATGGTGACGTGGGTCATCTCATAGTACTCGTCCTGGGGGAACATTTCGTCCCACGTCTTGCCGCATTCTTGCACCAACTTTTCTTCGGCCTTTTCAAAGTGGTTCTCGTGCATGCGGCGGATGGGGGTGTTCATGGGATGTTCGGCGCAGCCGCAGTCCACACCGATGACCTTCAGTTTCATGTCCAGGGCCCACTGGAAGAAATCGGGAGAGGGTCCGGGGTGTCTGACGAGGAATCCAAATTCCTTCGACTCGACGCCGCCCTGGGCATCCTCGTTGAAGACGTCTGGCTGATCCCAGGAGTACTTGTGGTATCCGGTGTTGATGATCAGGATGTCGCCCTCCTTGACGGTGGCCCGCTCCATGATCATCTCGGGTGTGTACAGGCTGTAATCGGACACCGCATCAGAGATGTCTACCACCACGCCAGGTCCACACAGGTCTTCCAGCGGAATGTCGGCGATGGCCCGGCTCCCGGAATGGAAGGCCGTCTCGCCCACCAGGTGAGTGCCCACTGTGTTGCTCCAGTTCAACAACTGGCCGTTGGCACCCTGGCCGCCACCATAAGCGCCGGTGACTCTCTTGAAGAAGTGAATCTCCAGCGACTTTTCCCCAGGCCACGGCGGCGTGAAGATGCTGCAACCCTGGGTCAGGTCGTACATTTTGGAGTCAGTCATAACTTTGATAAACTGTTCGCGTTCCATTTTGTTCCTCCTCAATTGATATTGGGTATTGGGTATTGGGTATTGGGTACTGGGTATTGGATATTGGGTATTGGGTATTAGGTATTGGGGACGGCTTGGAGCCATTCCAGTTCGTCTTCGGTGAACAGGGGTGGTGTGTCGTCTGGCCAATCGGTTACGTACTCGGCGGCTGGTTCGCGCACGGTTTTTGGCTTTGACCGACTGGCTTGACGTTGGGTCTTTAGTCTGGCGGCAAAGGCATTCAGTTGGCGTGCCAGGTCGGTTAACTGAGCGGCATAGTCCTGCAGCACCCTCAATTCCTCAAACTTCAACGGCATCCCCGCCCCCCAATCTCCAATCTCTAATCTCTAATCTCTAATCTCTAATCTCCACTCTTAATACCCATACTTCTCGGCAAAAGCCATCAGCGCCTCCTCAAACATCTCCATCGGCGGGCGCACCAGCCCGGCGCCGACCTGCCCCACACCGGCGTCCTTGTGGGCGATGCCCGTATTGACGCGCGGCGTGATGCCCTTCTCCACCACCTTGCGGATGTCAATGCCGGTCGGTGTGCCCCGGAAGTCGAGTGGGGGCATGGTAAAGTATTTGTGCTCGGCGAAGGTAATCTCGTACATTTCCAGCGTGGCATTGATCGCATCCTTGGGCACACCGCTGACGAAGGTGACGATGGCCGGCGCGCTGGCCATGGCAAAGCCACCGATGCCCGCCGTCTCGGTGATCGTGCTGTCGCCGATGTCGCCGCTGGCATCCTCGGCTGTGAAGCCGGGGAAGTAGAGACCCTTTGGTATCGCAACCGGGGCGGTGAACCAGCGATCGCCCAGCCCGCTGACCCGGATGCCAAAGTCGGTGCCGTTGCGGGCCATCGCGGTGACAATTGTGCTGCCCTCTACCCCGTGGGCGGCGTCGGTCATAGCCTTGCAGGCGGCCATCACCGGGTTGAGCACGCTCAGGGCATTGTCGCCCAGGAAGCGCAGCACATCTGAGGCAGTATCGGCATCGGTGGCCTTGACGATAAAGGGCGCCAATTTCGTCGTGTAGATGATAGAGCCAGCCTTGTTGCGGTTGTGTCCCTCATCGCCCATGTGCAGGGATTCAGCCAGCAGGGCTCGGATGTCAATCCCGCCACTGGCCTCTATGGCGTCGGCCAGGACGGGGGCCATCACGTCCTCCATCCAGCGCAGTTTCGCCAGCACCTCTTCGCTGTACGCGCCGTAGCGCAGCACCTTGCCATAACCCTCGTTCAGGCCCGAGAAAGCCCGATTGTTATGGGTCTTGTTCTCGATGATGTAGACCGACATGGAAGGCGCGATGAGGCCAGCCATCGGCCCGGCGGCCCCGTGGTGGTGGCAGGGTTCAAGTTCAACCTCACCCGATTCCACCAGGGCCTGGGCTTGCGCCTCATCTTTCGCTTTCCCCTCGAAAATCAAGGCTCCGGTAATCGCGCCCTGCATCGGCCCGGAGGCTCGCTCCCAGGTGATGGGGGGACCGGCGTGCAGCAGCAAGTTATCGCGCATTCCGGGGATGACGTCTCGGGCCTTGCCCAGCCCCACCAGCACCGGCCGGGCCTCCATCATTCGTTCTGTCGCTTCGGTATTAGCCTTTTCGATGTCCATAGTTGTTCTCTCCTTTCAAATATTGGGTTTCGCTTTGCTCAACCCGTCCTGCTTGCTGTGCGTCCTATACCCTTAACAGCCGCTGCCCGTCAACTAATTGGAGAATCTCGTCATCACGCAAAAACTCTACCGGTTCCCTCACGACAAGAATTAGCTGGAAATCTCCATTGTATATATCCTCCAACTCCTTATACTCCTTAAGAACGGCTCTATACAGATTTTCGGCCAAGTCGTCCTGGCGTGGTGTATCGATTACTAAATGCCGGGGGATATAGGATGAGTTCTCCAGTGAGAAACGTAGGAGAGCATAGTAATATCCAAGAATAGCTATGTCTCTCTGCGTTGCACTCTTTGCAGTATAGTCGTAGTTGTTAACGATGGGCAAGAAAGTCGTGCCATCTATTTTCGCATCCAAAAAGCCTGGATAGGTACTGCTTACGAATCTGTAGAAGTAGTCTTCAAAACCTGCAAGCGCTGTACGCATTCGTTTTTCTTGTTCCAGCAATTCTTCTTTTTGCACTTGGGTTTCTAGGATCTTGGAAGAGAGTCGGCCCAATTCATCTTGCATTTCTTGCAGCCGCTCTCGCCACCTACGCAATTCCTGGAGCCTGTTTATTTCTTCGTCTATAGACGCTGTCTTGTATCCTAGGGACTCGATTTCCTGTACTAGGGGGGACACAAACTCTCTAAGTGCGTCATCAAGTGCCTGTCTTCTCGAATCTAGCTGAATCTGTAGGGTACTCAACTCACCAGATGTCTCTTTGATACTGTCTTGATAGTAGCCCTGGAGTTCCTGCAACTCCTCCAACTGAAATCGAATCTGAGCCTCATAGTCTTTAAGCTGTTCAATTGCATCAGAGTCTTGAACCAGAGGACGACCGCATACGCTACAATTGCCTTCAGTTTCAAGCCGCTTCATCTCAATTGTGATACCTTGCAGGCATCGTGGACACCTTTCAAACTCAAAAGAAGCCAGTTGCGCCGCAGAAACTCGAATACGAGCAATCCTGTCCAAATCTTCGTATAACTGATTTTCCAATTCTACGTAGGATTCAAGAGTCTGTTTGGCGAAAGACAAATCTCTTTGCTTTTCCGCCACCAAGGTTTCTAAGTCCAAGATTTTTTCTCTTAACGGATTAGCATAGGCGGGGCTTGAGCGGAGTCGCAGCCTCAGATTCTGAAGCTGAGATCCAGTCTCTGCACGTTGCTCACTCAGCCGATCAATTCTCGACTGGATTTCAACAGGTGTTGGCAACTCTACAGATCCAAAGAATCGAGAAACCGCTTGGAAATCTGCTTGTAGATCAGCTCGTTGTTTCTTGAGACTTTCTTCTTCTATCTCAACTTGATACAAGTCGGGGTGCCTCATTCTTGTCAACAGCTTAAAGACGTGCTTTCGCTTTGCCTCACCTCTTATTCGAGCATGAACTTGAGAGAAACCCCGCTCTTGGTCGATGTAGAGCGCATCGTACAAATCGTTGAAGGTGATCTTCCGCTCGCGGTCGTAGTAACTATCGAGATAGCTTACACGTGGAATACCCAAGCGGTGGAGCAAGAAATCAGAGAATTCTTCTCCCACAGCGAAATAACTTGGCTGATCATGTAGCAGGACGTCCATATCGCCTTGGTAGACCATTACGTGCCTGGACCCTCGTCCGAATTTTCGCTCAATCGTGTAGGAAGTACCGTTAAGCTCCACTTGCATTAAGAGTCGTTTGCATTCTTGGACCTCTGGAACGAAAAAACGTGCAACAACCACAGCAGCTCCAAGTCCAAACTCAAACAACTTGAGCAAAGTTGTTCGCCCACTGCTGTTTTCGCCACGTATGACATTGAGTCCCCGCTTCAGGTCTAACTCCAGTGCTACACCACGGTCACTAGTTACACGTATCCTCTGGATGACCAAACTGGGTGACTGTCCGTCTGCTTTAGTTGTCATGGTCATTTCCTGCGCTCTCTGGAGAGATGATTTGGTTGTATGGGGTGCGCACAACTTCGGGATACTGACGGTAAATGAAACCCTTTAACCAACCGCCTGACCTGCCCCCAAATAAATCACCTACGATTTGACAACTTATGACAATTGACTCAAGTTCTGGTAACCTGAGCAAATCGTCGGTTAGCCAATAACCAGTCTCCGTCAGCGAATATATGTCAACCCCGCCTTTAGCTTGAATGTCAATTAAAGCCTTGCCACTAAGGTAAGCCAGTACCATATAATATCTCTTGTCCCACGGCCCGTATCTGTAGCGAATCATATGCGATTCAACAGTAGGGCCTTTTTCTAGCACGTACTGGAGTTTTTGGCGGTGTTCATTTGCGGAGAATATACGAGTTGCTTTCTCTAAGAAGAGAGGGTACCTGACGAAGAAATCCAGTTTGACAAGTTTTGTGCGCCCTTCAATTCTGGGCATCCCCTTTGCTCTACCTGCCAATCGAATAAGAAGCAACAGGCGAGTTGCATGGTATGGTATGCTGTCATCAAGAAGAAACAAATCCCTCGGGGAACGTCTATTGACTAGCGCAAAGTTTCTGACAAGAGATTGCAGTTCCGAAGGCTCTTGTGGGATCATAATGACCTCATTCTATTGACCTATTGACACCCAGTCATTATCACATTCAGCTGTCAATTGACACATTATGCCATGCAGATAAATATAGTTAACCTCGACGGGAGGATTGCTCTTCTTTTCTTCAACCGCGAGCTGTCTAAGTTCCGTGCTGATGGTGTCATATGTTTTTAGAGGACTCTGAAATCCATTGAGACTTACAGATACTTTCGCAATCGAGCATACATCCCAAACCTTTAGGCGCAGTTCAGATAGATAGTCAACACTATGGATCACATCCTGTCGATAACGATACTGAAAGCGATTACGACTGTCCAGAAAGTATCTTATGATGGGCTCTGGGAACTTGCCGTCTTCAGACTTCTGGCGAAGGCTGCGTTGCTGCGTTTCTTCTTCACCGAATCTGAAGGTAGGGATACGCAAATCCTTGTAGGGTCCTGTGAGACACATCTCCAGCCTTGAACAATCGGTTTTGCGCGCCTCAAGCCGTTCGCGATACGTGAGCCCGGGTAGTGGATCTGCAACAGAATCTTCAAGAACAGATACGATACAGCGATAAATCCTAACACGGCTTGGAAGATCTGATTCGATGCCGCGACTCAGTAGTAGTTGCTCCAGCGAATTCAGGTTCATGGCAAATAGCCCCGCTTCACGCTCAAAGCTCGTTAGTATCCTGGTATTCCAAAACAGGGCTTCGACCTGGGCCTTATCATCCGCCCCAATGGCTTGCATCAACTTATCAATCAAGCCGTCAGCATCAATCAATTCCAACTCATTGCAGTAGTATCGTTCTCTTTCAGTCAAGCCCTTCATCTTTCCCAAATCTGGCTTATTTGAGACGCGACTTTGGGCAGATTGATCACTCACGAAGAAGAACTTGTGGTTTGCACCGAACTCACCCTTTAGCCACCAAAAGCGTTCCCATACTCCTTTTGACTTTAGCGTGCTGATTTTCCACAGCTCTCCTCGTCTTTCCTTCACCTGATAGAACTCGTATGCACCATTCTCCAATTTGATAGCCACATCATCGTGCAACTCACAAGCCACATATTCAATCTGCCCCGGATTGATCAGCATTTCTAGGCACTTATAGGCAGCAAAGTGGTACTGATACTTCAACCCGATGAGGGCAGTTGCGCCACCATCGTCAAGCTGTCGAACATCAGTCAAATCGGGCGTTGACGTAACCGCTGAATCAGTTGATTCGCTTTCGTCAGACATAGTTACTTTCTCACAAGTATTCTGTAGATTGCATTCTGAGCGCACTAACAGGGCGCGCATAAACCGCCGCGCCGGAGTAACCAAGGCACCTCACTGAACAAGACCGACAACGGAACCCAAGCACCGCTGTTGACGAGCGCCGATAGAGCGGTCGTCAGCAGCGGATGTTAAGCCACCTCCTAAAGCCACTCTACGGTATGGATAAGATCCTGTCGGCAGTCACTATCAATTCCGGTATCAAAGATTACGAATACCCCGGCCGAATACCCGAGATTGCACTTGAGAAACTGTACCTTCCACTGATCCCATCCAAGTGAAACATCGGGATTGCTAGCTTTCTTGATTTCTACGACTAGCAGGTTTGCGTCCGGGTTACCGCGCCTATGCACAATTATGTCGGGAAAGACTGCCGTCGCATGCTTGCTTTTCTGGAGTTCCTCCAGAGATGCGAAATGATCGGGAACCACTCCTCTCTTCTTCGCTTCGATGAAAATCGCTTTGGAACAGTGCATTAGCTTTCGCTTCTTATCTTTTCCGATGCGGTTGTATTCGCAGTCAACGTCCCACGGGGCAAAGTGAGTGCTCATATGTTCCGCAAGTTTGTGTGATATTGCCCGTTCACTGGAATCATACTGGAGCATGTTAAGGTCAGCATTGATGAAGTGATTCAATGATTGACTGAAATGCTCTGTAATCTCGCGCATATCCATTTCTCTTGAGATGCTCACCCCTACCCTCTCATCCGCGCCAGGATCGCCGCCAACTTTTCGTTGCCGCTGGTCGGGCCGGGGTGAGAGCCGTAGCCCGCTAATCCGTATTCTGACGCGGAATGCGCTCCCCAAGCTCAAACCGGGAGCGAGCCTTTTTGAGAATCCCCTCGTAAAGCTCCAGGTTGCGATCCTCCAGGTGGTCAAAGATCTGCGGGCTTTTGCTGCCCCAGGTCACGTAGCGCAGCGGGTCGGGATCCAGTTTGGCAGCGATGATCTCCTCTCCGCCCCGGGCCTGGGCCAATCGCCAGGCGATGGGGTTGACGATCATGCTGTGGCCGAAGTAATAACTGCCGCCGGCGTCCGGCCCCACCGAGTTGGTGGCGACTACGTAGACGTGATTGTCATACGCGCGAGCAGCATTAGTTATATACCAAATGTCGAAACTGCGCAAGAGGGCCGACGGCCGGACGATGATCTCCGCTCCTTTCACCGCCAGCAAGCGCGAAAGTTCCGGAAAGTCGCCGTCGTAGCAGATGATCATGCCGATGCTGCCCAGGGCCGTCTCAAACGAAAACCCTCACTATTGCCCTAACCTGACGTTAACCTACCAACGCGTGGGTTTATCCAGCAGTTACCGGTACTGGCTGGAGTGACGTGATGGGTACAGTTTCTGCGAATGAAGGAGTGTAGGTCGATAGAGTAAGAATGTTGCTTACTGGCGGACGTAGTAAAATGTCCAGCACGATTCTTTGTAGCTCGTTCGACAATTGGGCAAGGCCAGAGAGAGGGAAGCTACGTGGGCCGATTTCCGTTTTTTGTGCCAGAAGTGAATACTCGAAAAAGGTCAGCCCTATTGCCCTGCGCTCGTTTTTGTTAATACGCAGTAGAATGTGGTCGTTCAATTCGATGCCTGTTGCCTTTTCGCCAGGATGAAACGAAATGTATAGAGTATCGCTCATCTCGTCGTAGTTAAAGATTGGCTCTCCCATATTTTCACCCTATCTCTTTCTGATACGCTGTCACGATGTAGCTGTTGAGAACAATCTCGCCAGCTTCACCTTCGCTGAATCTGAACAGCACGGTAGCGATGACATGTGTGTTGTCCCCCGCCAAATCGTCGAATGCCTTGGTGTACCGGTACTTGCGTGGGTTCAGGGGGTCTTGTTTCCGCTGACCTCGCCGAATTGTTTCCTTCAAGTGTTCCTCGTAGGCAGACATTTCGGGATGGTTGAATGGCTCGGTTATGTGTTTCCAACGCTCGTGTGTGAGGTAAATGCGGTTATCGTAGGTGTCGTGGGTTGTCCAGCGTTTTCCGTCAGGCATGGTGCTTCCTTTTCCACAAATCAACGAAAGATTGATGAACCCAGGACAATTGTACCACAAAAACTTGGATTGCTGAACTCACGTTCAGATACTCTGCTTCAATGCCCACAATGACAAAGTAGCGTCGTTTTGCGTTGGGCGTGCTAACTATTAATATATGACCACCCTTCTCTGGACTATCAGGCGAAACTTGGCCTGATTACAGATCCCCAATCCGAGGGATGCGTTCCCCAGGCTCGAACCGGGAGCGAGCCTCTTTGAGAATCCCCTCGTAAAGCGCCAGGTTGCGATCCTCCAGGTGGTCGAAAACTTGCAGGCTCTTGCTGCCCCACGTCACGTAGCGCAGTGGGTCGGGATCCAGTTTGGCAGCGATGATCTCCTCGCCGCCCCGGGCCTGGGCCAAGCGCCAGGCGATGGGGTTGACGATCATGCTGTGGCCGAAGTAGTAACTGCCGCCGGCGTCCGGCCCCACCGAATTGGTGGCGACCACGTAGACGTGGTTATCGTACGCGCGAGCAGCATTAGTTATATACCAAATGTCGAAACTGCGCAAGAGGGCCGATGGCCGGACGATGACCTCGGCGCCTTTCACCGCCAGCAACCGCGAAAGTTCCGGGAAGTCGCCGTCGTAGCAGATGATCATGCCGATACTGCCCAGGGCCGTCTCAAACACGTCGGCGCGGTTGCCGACGGTCACCCAGCCGCCGCAATCGCGCCGTTCCAGCGGGAAGGGATGCGTCTTGTCGTAGACGCCGATGATCTCCCCATCCGGCCCGATCAGTATCGCCGAGTTGTAGATTATCCCACGCTCCGGCCCGCGCCGGTACGACGGCCAGACTACGTGGACGCCCAGCGATTTGGCGGCCGCCTGCACGTCGCGGGTGATGCGGCCGGGGACCTCGTCCACCAGGTCCCACAACTCCTCCGTCTCCAGGCCGGTCACGAAAGTGGTGGTGACCGTCTCCGGGAAGACGACCAGTTCGGCCTCGTATTCGCTGACAGCCTTTTCCAGCCAGGCGATGCCCTTGTTTATGTTGGCCTGCACGTCGTTAGGCGTGACGGCGATTTGCACACAGGCAGCGACAAACTCTTTCACTGTGCACCTCCTTTACCACGTGTTCATCCGATCGCCCTGAATGTGACGTAGCTTCTATCCCATCACGCCTCAAACGCCCACTCCCCACCGCGCATGACCGGTTCGGCTGCCCCACCTTCCGTCAGACCGTCAACATCCATCTCGCCCGAGCCAATCATAAAATCAACGTGAACGAGACTATGATTGCCCCCAGCCGCCGCAAATTCATCGTCAGACATCGCCTCACCGTTCTCCATGCTGAATTTGTAAGCCCGACCCAGGGCGATATGATTGGATGCATTTTCGTCAATGAGAGTGTTATAGAAGAGCAATCCCGACTGCGAGATGGGAGAACTGTGTGGCACCAGCGCCACTTCGCCTAATCGACTCGCGCCCTCATCAGTCTCAATCAATTTGCGAAGGACCTCTTCACCTTTAGCAGCGCTTGCTTTGACGACCCGACCATCAGCGAAAGTCAGGCTAAAGTCCTCAATCAAAACACCACCATAACTGAGCGGCTTGGTCGCGGTGACGACGCCCTCCGTTTTGTCTTTATGGGGCATTGTGAAGACTTCCTCAGTCGGTATGTTGGCCGTGAAGTCGATACCGTTCTGGCTGGTCATACGAGCGCCTCTCCAGATGTACCCCCTGGGCAAACCAACTGTCAAATCCGTTCCGGGCGCGGTCAGTTTCAAAGCGGTGTACTGTTTATGGTTCAGGTAGTCACTCCGGGCGACAAGCTCGTTGACGTGGCCTCGCCAGGCCGAAACCGGGTCTTCTTGCTTCACGCGACAGATCTCAAAGATGGTGTCCCAGAACTTGGCTTCCCGAACGTCTGGAGGGAGATCAGGGAAGACTTTCTCCGTCCAACCGTCAACCGGCGCGGTGACCACTGCCCAGTTCATCGCGTTCTTGGACTGCAGATCACGGAAAGGCTTAAAGTGCTTGACCTTGGTCTGAAAAACAGTGGCGATCAGTTCGGGGTCTTGCTCAAAAAGCAAATCGGGGTTCTCAGCAAGGAGACCGAGCACCGCATCGCCAGCCTTGGCAGCTTCAAACGCCGCATTAGCCCGCCACTCCGGGAATTCCTCAAAGGAATCACGGGGGGCGTGCTGGAATCGGATCAACCGCAGTTGGTCGTCGTTCCACATCACATCAACCAATCTGGCTCCAACCTGGTAGGCCTTTGTCACAATCAACCGTACCAATGGGGTTAGCTCAAGTGGCGCTCGAGTAATGAGCAATCGCTGTCCATGTTGCAGATTGAGGCCTACCCTAACAATCACCTCGGCGTACTTGTCCAGGTTCTGTTCAAATTCTGAAGACATTGTAGGATCTCCTTTCGTCTATCGTCCTTCGTCCCTTCGCCCCATCCGCTCCAGGATCGCCATCAGTCTCTCGTTGCCGCCGGCCGGGGGCTGCCAGTCTACCTGAATCACCGGCGCGTCCTGGGCCACCAGGCTCTCGGCGAACGATTCCAGCCCGCCGTTGATGGCGGCCAGGGGCTGGTGCAGTACGGCCAGGTCTACGGGTGTTGGATATTGGGTATTAGATATTGGGTATTGGATATTGGATATTGGGTATTGGGTATTGGGTATTGGGTTGAGGGATTGTAGCAAGCGACCGGTGTGGCGGACGGCGGCTTCGTTGCTGGTTTCCACCCGCGCTCCGGCGGCTTCGAGTTGTTGCACCTGAGTGTCGAAGCCTTGTGGGTCCTCGTCGGTGCCGACTACGACGGCGACTACCTCCAGGTATCGGCCGGCTCGTTCTGCCCCCGCACGCGCTTTGGCGATGGCGGGGGCTAATTCGCCGGCCGGGTCGGGGTGCGCGCCGTAGCCCAGTACTACGTCGAGCAGGATGACGGCCACCTCCGGGTCACCGGCCTCCTGTTGTAGCCGCCGGATGCGCAGGTCGTTGTCCATCATGGGATGCAAACGGCCCACCGTGAACTCGTCCTCGCCCAGGTCAACGATGGTGTGGGCCTGGCTGACCAGCGAGTTGGCCAGGCGATATTCTTTGTCCAACGGGGCGTTCGAGTAGACGGCGGGCAGGTAGCCCTGTAGGATCAGCAGGGATTCGTAGGCCAGGGTGCCGCCGGAGAAGAGGCCCCGCAGGTAACATTGGCCCGGCGCGAAGCGGTCCAGGTTCAGATCTGTAGGGGCAGTGCCTTGTGCCTGCCCAATAGGGGCAGTGCCTTGTGCCTGCCCAATAGGGGCAGTGCCTTGTGCCTGCCCAATAGGGGCAGTGCCTTGTGCCTGCCCAATAGGTTCCGCCTCTGGTGTTGAGGTGGCCAACTGGACAGCCAAGTCGGCGGCCTCGTCGAGGGTGGTGGCAAAGTGAAGGTTGTCTGCCTGCCGGGCCGGAGGTGAATAACCGATGAAATCCACCACGACTGGCTTGCTCGCTGACCGGGCGGCTCTCAGCAACTCATCGGCGACGGTAGGGGAGGGCGGCTTGGAGACGAGCACGATGACGCACGTTTCGGGGTCACGACTGAGGAGGTCAAGTCCCTGGCGGGCCGTCACCGCACCCACTGCCTGGGAGAGATCGCGCCCGCCGGTGCCGAGGGCGTGAGTGATGCCACTCCCCAACTGATGGATGCGGGCGCTCACCTGCTGCAATCCCGTTCCCGACGCGGCGACCAGTCCAATCGGCCCCCGGCGCACCCGGTTGGCGAAGCCCAGTCCTACTCCGTTGACGATGGCTGTGCCGCAGTCTGGCCCCATGACCAGTAGTCCCCTCTCGGCCGCCGTCTGCTTGAGCGCAGTCTCGTCTTCCAGGGAGACGTTGTCGCTGTAGAGGAACACGTTCTTGCCCAGGCGCAGCGCCTGACGGGCCACGCCGGCGGCATAACGACCTGGAACTGAGATGAGCACCCATTGGGCAGCGGGCAGCATCTGAACTGCCGATTCGAGGCTCCTGGGGCGGTATTCCTGCTCGAAGCCCCCCCGGCGACGGGTGAGGAGTCCATCCACCTGGCCCAGTGCGGCCTCGGCTGTGGCAGCGTCTTCGGCGCAAATCACGATGACCAGGTCATCGGCCACGGCGGTCTGGGCCTCCGGCGTCAGCAAGTCACTCTGGGCCAGGATGTCCTTATTGGCGTAGGTCCCCATCACCACGCCAGCGTCGAGGACGCCAGGCAGGTTGGCCAGGGAGCGCTGCAATTGCATAAGGATCACGGAGTCATAATAGGCTCCCGATCGAACTTCTGCCTTAGTTACTGCCATAGTAACTCCCAGAGGGTGCGGCTGCTGCGCCGAGGATTAGTCTTCTGTTGTTAGGACCGCGAGTGCCGTTAATGATACTACAGGCTTGAAGCGATGTCAATTTGCTTTTACTTCCCCTCACATTTTCAAGTAAGGCTCGCGCAATCGGGACACTACAACGAATTGCGAATAAAACGAATGGCCGAGTGGGAGAAAATTCGTTTGTTTCCTAATTCGCTGTAGTGCCTGTGGAAGCAAAACAGGCTTTCTGAGAGAGTTCAGTATGTAACAGAAAAGACTGGACGTGCTCCCAGATGAACGGCAACAGGTCGTTGAGAGTATGGTCTGCGTCTACCTCGATCAGGCGAACCTTGTCTGGGAAGTTGGCGGCGTACTTTCGGCTGTTGTCTATCGGCACAACGTCATCGTTTCGGCCGTGGATGATGGTGATGGGAGTTGTCGGGGGGATGGGTGCAAGATAACACAGCCCATCCACGTGCAGGTCATACCTTACCGGAAGCGCCTTCTCAAACGCGTAGTGGAAAACCGGCGCGGCGCCAGCCTTCTCCCATTGCTCGAGTTCCTTCTCCGAAAGTCCCCCTGACAGCCAGGACAAACCAGGGGCCAAGAGAAGCATCTTCTCAACCCCGCCAAATCGGTGCGCATAATGTAGGCCGATCAACCCACCCAGGGAACTTCCGATGAGGCTGAGGTTCTCCAGGCGGTGATCTAGCACGTACTGCCTCAAGCGGTTGATCAAACCAGTGACCGTCATGTATTCGAAATCTCTGGGCGTTGGATTGAAATCAATCGCCTGAAACTCCATCTGTGGAAGCGCTTTGAATCTCTCTCTGAGATATTGTGCTTTGGTGGATTGTCCGGAAGATGCAAAGCCATGTAGGAGCAAGACGGTTTTCTTTTCCACTTTCGTCTCTCCACTGTGCGTAGTATTCGGATGCCCCTCTGTATTACATGGGTGCGTTTCAAATGAGTTGTAGGACAAGTTGGTAACTTGTCCCAGGGGCAATTTGCCAAATTGCCCTACAACCGAGATGAAATACACCCACGTTATATGATCTCACGTTCCCGGAGGGCTGTTACTTGATCAGTGGAATAGCCCAACAGGTCCACCAAAACCTCTTCCGTGTGCTGTCCCAGGAGCGGCGGCGGCCGGCGCACTTTTGCCGGGGTCTGCGACAGTTTGTACGGGAAGCCGGTCATCTGTATTGAGCCAGCCGTGGGATGCTCTGTCTCCAGCGCCAGATCACGTGCCTGCGCCTGGGGATGGTCGAAGACGTCTGGCACAGCGTTGATCGGCCCGCAGGGCAGCCCGGCCGCCCGCAGGTCGGCCAGCCACTCGCCGGCGTCGCGGGCGGCGAAGGCGTCGTTGAGCAGTTCCACCAACGCGGGCCGGTTGGAGACGCGTGCCCCGTTGGTGGCGAAGCGCGGGTCGTCCTTCAGGCCCGGCCGGCCGATTGCACCGCACAACGTAGCCCACTGGCGCTCGTTGGCCGCCGCCAGTGCGAACCAGCGATCGCGGGCGCGGAAGGCCTCGTAGGGGGCGATGTTGGGGTGAGCATTGCCCAGGCGGCGGGGTTCTGCTCCCCCGATCAGGTAATTGGACGCCACGTTCGCCAGCAGTGCTACCTGCGTATCCAGCAGCGAGATGTCCACCAGTTGCCCCTCGCCCGTATGGGCGCGGGCCCGCAGCGCCGCCAGGATGCTGGTGGCCGCGAACATGCCGGCCGTGATGTCCACGATGGGCACCCCCACCCGGGACGGTGGCCCCTCCTCTGGCCCGGTGATGCCCATCATCCCGCCTTCGGCCTGGATGATGAAGTCGTAGCCGGGCCGCTCGGCATAGGGACCGGTGCGGCCATAGCCGCTGATGGAGCAGTAGACCAGGCACGGACTCAGAGCGTGCAGGTTTTCGTACCCCAGGCCCATCCCATCCAGCACGCCGGTGCGGAAGTTCTCCACCAACGCGTCGGAGGCTGAGGCTAACTGGCGCACGATCTCCTGCCCCTCCGGGCTCTTGAGGTTGACGGTGATGCTGCGCTTGTTGCGGTTGGCGGCGATGAAGTAGGCCGATTCACCCGGATAGGGGCCGTAGGGCTGCCCCACGAAGGGTGGCCCCCAACCCCGACTGTCGTCTCCCCGGCCGGGCCGCTCCACCTTGATCACGTCCGCTCCCAGGTCGGCCAGCATCATCGTGCAGTAGGGGCCGGCCAGGGCACGTGTGAGGTCCAGTACCCGGATACCTTCCAGTGGTTGCATGTTCTATTGCCCCTCCACCAGTTGTCGCTGCTGGTGGCGCATACGTCGCTGGAGGATTTGCTCTACTGGATCTGGCATGTCCTCATACGCGGCGTTGATTTCTTTGAGAAGCCTTTGGTTTTGGTGGTGTTCAATGAATTCCTCCATAGCCAGCACAAACAGGCGGCTGCGCGAGACCTGCATTTCGCGGGCCAGAGCTTCAACCTGGTCAAAAAGGGGCTGTTGAAGGGAGATTGCTGTCTTTACGCTCGCCATTTCATACCATCCTTTCTTGATACCAGTATAACCACTTGCCTCCCTTGGTCAATACCAAGATGGAACTGGTGATGACCCACATGTCCGAAAGACCTCCGAGGTTTCACTTCCTGCAACAAAACAGCCCGCATTTTGCTCTCGACACGCGGTGCTTTGACACATCACTTGCCCAAAACCTCGGAGGTCTGAGGTGGCAATGAAAGTTTCAGAACCGCTTGGTCAGCCGGTTAATTCGCTCCACGTGCTCCACAGCATAACAGTCGCCGAAACGGGTCTGCGGGAGTTCCGCCTTGCGGGCCAGCAGTTCCTCGTACTCGTCATCCTCCACGAAAGCCACGCAGCGGCCGATGCAGGATTCCCCGTCCACGAAGCGCCAGGGGAAGAAGCCGATGGTCGTCCGCCGGTTGACCAGCAAGTCAATCTCTCCCCCGATGCACTCGGCGTGGATGATGCCGTGAGGGAACATCTCGATGTGCATCAACTGGTACTTGTCGGGGGTGAAGCGCTCCGCCAGCGGTTGGCCGTACATCTCGCGGAAGAGTTTATCGGCCTGGGCTGCCTGGCGTGGCATCCAATCGCGGATGATGGTGTTCATCGGGTGGTCGGCGCTGCCGCAGTCCACGCCGATCCAGCGGATCTTTTTCTCCTTCGCCCACTCGGCGAACTCCCGGTCGGGGCCGGGGTGCTGGACCATGTAGCGCACCTCGTCGGCGTGGGGCATGTCCCAGCCGAAGTGGTGGTAGCCGGTGTGGATGATCAGGATGTCCCCCTCCCGGATCTCCACCCGCTCTTCGACCATCTCCGAGGTGTAGATCTGGTAGTCACCAGTCGCGTCGGAGAGGTCCACTACCGCTCCCGGCCCCACCAGGAACCCGTTCAGTTCCAGCGAGGCGATGTCCTTGCCCGGTGTGTAGAAGTGGATCTCGCCGTCCAGGTGGGTGCCCAGGTGGTTGGAGTGGGTGAGCAGTTGGCCGTTCGCCCCGTTGGGGGCCAGCCGCTTGAAGTACTTGAGTTGCAGTGGCTCGTAGGTGGGCCACGGTGGCGTGGCGATGCCCAATGGGATGGTCAGGTCTATCAGTTTCATGATGGTAGCCTCCTCTATCCAAAATAAGTTTCCATACGATCGAACGCCTTGTTGATCATCTCCTCGGGCACACAGAACGACAGCCGGAGGTGTCCTTCTCCGGTTGGGCCGAACGCTATGCCCGGCGTCGTCGAGACCTTGGCTTCCCTTAGGAGCTGCTGGCAAAAGGTAGTCGAGTCCGTCCGGCCTTTTTCCGACAGGATCCTGGGGAACATCAGATAGGAGCCTCCCGGTTTGTGGTAGGCAAAGATTGAACTGAGCCGATCCAGTCGCCGGCACATCAAATCGCGCGTAGCCAGGTAGTGCGCCTTGAACATCTCCACACAATCCTGCGGACCTTGCAAGGCCGCCAGGGCGGCGTGCTGCGAGGCCACCGGCGCACAGATAGCAAAGGGAATGTGTGCTTTGGTGATCTGCGGAATCAGTGCTTCGTCGGCGTGCAGATAGCCGATCCGCCAGCCGGTCATGGCGTAGGTCTTGGTAAAGGTAAAACAACTGACGGTGTGGTCCATCATCTCTGGAATGGAAGCGATGCTGAAATGCTTGTGGTCATCATAGACGAAGTATTCATAAGCCTCATCTGTGATCACCATCAGATCGTGTTTCAGGGCGATTTCTGCCAATTGGCGCAGTTGCTTTTCGGAAAAGACCGTGCCGGTCGGATTGGAGGGCGAGCAGTACAGTATCGCTTTGGTCCGGGGCGTGATGGCTTCTTTGATGCCCTCGATGTCCAGGATAAATCTATCACTCTCAATTGTGGGGACGAGCACAGGTATCCCTGAGGCGATTAGCACCTGGCGAATGTGGGTGGAATAGGTTGGCGATGGCAGGATCACCTCATCGCCTGGGTCGATCAGGGCCATGACAGCAGCAGCCAGCCCCTCAATCGCGCCGACCGTCACCACGATCTGGGCGGGATTGGCCGGGATGTGGTTGTCCCGGACCAGTTTTTTGGCGATCTCCTGCCGCAGTTCCAGCAGCCCTGAGGATTGCGAGTAGCCGCCAGCAAGCCCGCCTCGGATGGCGGCAATGGCTGCTTCCTTGATGTGTTCCGGGGTGTCGGACGTTGGTTTGGCCCAGGATAAAAAGGCCACGTCCTCGATCTCTTTGGATAACCTTGTCATTTCGTGGATAGCCGACTTTTTGATTTGCCTCACCCGGTGGGAAATCCTGTGGTCGTGTTTCATGTTGCTGCCTCCTGGTCTGAAAAGGGGTATACCAATGTTCTCCTCTCACCATTCCCTACTGCATAATCCCCCTCATTTTGGGTTGGGGATGAGACAGATAAACTCCAACTTCTCCTTGGAGGTGTTCTTCAACTGGTGCTCCTCGCCAGGTGGGATGAATATAACATCCCCTCTGGAAAGGGGGAACTCCTCATTTCCTTGAACCAAAACGCCGCTTCCCTCCAGGATGAACACCTCGTGTTCCCATGGATGTTTGTGGTAGGGTGAGTAACCACCGGGTTCGACTTCGAATACTCTCATGGAGAAATTGGGCGCTCCGTCCTTTTCGGAAATGACCCATCTGACAGTGAGCCCCGAAGCACCTTGCTCGCCCACCGGATCGGGTGGGGTTTCCTTGTAATGCGTGATCTTCATTTTTTACCTCCTGAACCATTGGATCACTGAACCACTGATCGCACTGAGATCCACTGAATGCGGCGCAAACCGAGTTCCCCTGCGTAGGGGGACGCATGGGCAGACACACAGACCCCTGGGCGTTTTAACCGATGTCCGCGCGCCCAGACGGGCTGCTCTGGAAGCCCCTATTACATTATGGGATCGTCATCGGGCAGCCCCTGCAGAGAGGTCGCCCGCACGGGATCCGGCTCAGTCGCTCTCAGTCGCCGGGCTCGTACTTGAAGGAGACCTTCACCTTCGCCCGGTAGGTGTGTATCTTGCCGTCCTCGATCTGTAAGTCCAGTTCGACGACCTCGGCGATGCGCAGGTCTCGCAGGGACAGCGCCGCCCTCTCCACGGCGGCCGCAGCAGCCTTCTCCCACGACTCGGTGCTGGTCCCAACCAACTCGATCACCTTGTAAACACTCTCAGCCATTGTTGCTCTCCTTTCGCCCAAGCGGGCCGGATGAGCCCGTGGGCCACTATAGCCGCTGCCTTCCCGATCTTAATGCGGGAGGCGCGGTGCCTACTTACTTAACAGAGGTCTTGTCGAGCAAACACCCGTAAATCCCTCACCTCTTCGGTGGCTTTGCCTTCAAAGCGCCCAATCCGAAATGGGCGGATGTCCATGGTGGAAGTACGTCCATCCACCTCCCTATCTCAACCGCCCACGGCCCTCTGGCATTCACCACCACTTGAGTAGCCACAAAGCCATTATCTGTAAGGACGCCTTCCACCTGTCCTTTCCGAACGCGGATTCCCGTGGCACGTGCACCTTGACATAATTTGACGCCCATCTCACGCGCCTTGCCGATATAGCCCCACATGATCATGTGTGGGTCGAAAGATCCATCGTCTGGCCCCCAGGTGCCGAGCACGATGTCCTCGGTGTTTACTTCAGGGTAGCGTCGCTTGATTTCCTCAGGTGTGAGTACGTCTGTCCTGATGTCGAGGGACTGCAACAACTCTGCGCTGCGAAGCAGATACTCAGCGCTTTCTTGAGTGGCAAGCGATAGCCATCCGATCCTCTTGAAGTCAATTGGGACGCCAATCTCGTCCTCAAATTGCATGTATCTTTCGTACGAGCGCTTCGCCAAACGAGCACTTAACTCGTCGGTGCAAAACTGCAAACTCAGCATAGAGGCAGACTTGCCGGACGCCCCGCTTCCCACCTGGTCCATTTCGACGACCACGACGTCCGTTATACCCAAACGAGCAAGGTGGTATGCCGTGCTGCACCCAATAATGCCTGCACCGATGATCACGACATCTGCCATAGATTGCACGCTTTTGTTGCTCTCCGATGCTCTCCGATTCTACAGCAATTCTACAGATTGAACAAATGGTTAGCAGTATGCCGCTCCCTCACCGCCTCGAACGCTTTGAACCACTGAGGAGCCACTGAAACACTGATTGCACTGAAATTCACTGGGTACGGTCTTTCCTCTCGGTTTGACAGATTATGAACAACGATATATACTTTTAGTGCATACAATCATCATTAGCGGCGACATACCGCGAATAGTAGTATATACTTCTGGTGTATACGACAGTAATTGGAGGTGGCATACGATGAGTACAACCCAAACCATGCGTCGCATTATCGTCACGATGCCTCCCGACCTGGTGCAACAGGTCGAGGAGATGGCCTCCCGGCTCGACTTCAACCGCAGCCAGTTCATCCGCCGGGCGGTCGAGGTGTTCCTGGAAGAGCAGCGCCGCCGCGAACTGCGCGAGTTGCTCAAGGAAGGCTACCTGTACCGCGCCCAGGAGAGCCTGGAAATGGCGCAGGAATTCTACGTCGCCGAGCAGGAAGCCTGGGACCAGTACGCCCCCTGGGAGGAGTAGCCTATGCCACGCCAGTATCGCCGGGGGCAGATTTACTATGCCAGGCTTGATCCAGTCGTTGGTCACGAGCAGAGCGGACACCGTCCAGTGCTGATTATCCAGAACGACGTCGGCAACCGCTTCGCGCCGACGGTCATCGTTGCAGCCCTGACCGCCTCCCTCCCCCAAAAGCCCTATCCCACCGAAGTACGCATTCCGGCAGACACCGGTGGCCTGCCCAGACCGTCGGCCATTCGGCTGGATCAAATTCGCACGCTGGACAAGCGTTGCCTGGAGCAGTACGTGGGTCAACTGGACGAGGTGACGATACGCCAGGTGGATCAGGCCATTATGGTTAGCCTGGGCCTGACTCCCCTCTAGGCCACGACGAACCCCGCCAGCCGCGCCGCCGCCGCGTTGCAACCGCATATGTCTTAGCCCCCACCAACACTATTCGAGCACATATTGGGGATAGGTCTGTCTGGCTCGCTCGGCTTCCCCCAGATTTATCTCTTGCCAGAATCGTCGTGTGACTCGAAATCCTTAGCGCACCGGAAACCCACGTTGAAATCCACCCAGTTGGCCGGAAGCGCATTCCGATAGTACACCCTGCTACAATACGGACCTGAGTGCCAACCGCCCCCGCGGACCACGCGGAACCTTACAGACTCCGGCCCCCTCGGATTCGCCATCGGACTCGACGAGTAATAGTTCGCATCGTAGTAATCCCACACCCACTCGACTACGTTTCCCTGCATGTCATGCAGGCCAAAGCCGTTTGCCGGGTAGCTGCCGACCGCGACCGGACCTCCCTTGCCTGACTTACTGTAGTTCCCGTCGGATAGATCAAGCGTGTCGCCGTTGGGGTAGTGCATGCCCACCAGTCCCCCCCTGGCCGCATATTCCCACTCGGCTTCGGTCGGGAGTCGCTTGCCGCACCACTTTGCATACTCGGTAGCGTCGTGCCAACTCACTGTAATCACTGGATGGCTCGGGTAGTCCGGGCCACACCGGAAACATTCCATGCCCCAGAATTCTGGTAGGCGGTGTCCCGTTGCTTCGCAGAACCTCAGATACTGCGCGTTAGTTACCTCATGCTTGTCTATGTAGAAGGAGTCAACGTATACCTTGTGAGCGGGGCTGTGATCTCCGAATCGCTCTGAATCCGAGCCCATAAGGAACTCACCGCCAGGTATCAAAACGAGTTCTTCAATCGAACCATCCGAAGTAACATTGGCCATTGTCAATTCTCCTTTTTCCTATTGTCTTCAAAGAGCCTTCGTTTCGGCGCGGCAGCTATCGCGGTAGGACCACCAGTACTTTACCACTTGCCAAGAACCTCGTAGAACCGTCCGGCAGATGATGCGCTCGTGGGTGACGGTGCGCCCCACGTCGTGGACGTTGCCGCGTCGGGGGCAATCTCCCCAGCCGGTGCGGTTTCGAGCGCCTGCCACGTCCGGTTTGGTAGTGGCGGCGGGGTGGGCGACCGCCCCGACGACTATAACTTGGGCCGCTCTTGGATGTCATTCTTACTTGATGTCTCTTCTGAATTTGCTTGTGACTGCTTGCAGACTTTCACGCAACTCTTGGATGGAGAAACTAAGCAGGTTTGCACCCAATTGAATCAATCTATCTCTCTCTTGCCGCCAGCCATCCCAACGCCAGGATATCTTGGGGTTATCCAATGTTTCCGCGAAAATGGCTGCAGCACTAATGGTCACCAAGATGTCTTTGAAATCGGCGGTCACTAGACCAGGCAGGTTGATAAAATCAATGATGTATCCTCGAAAGGCCATATCGCATACCCAGCTTGCGACTCCAGCAAACAAGCCTATGAAAGCCACATCTGCCCACAGACTTTTGCGATTGGTAGTGGTGTAGTAACGGTGGCAAAGCATCGAACAAGGGAGAACGGGGATAGCCAAGCCCCACTGCATAAGGTTAAAGACGCTAACAAATTGCACATTGAATGCACTTACAATCCAAGACCCGTGATAATTACGCTCGTGGGCCAGATACAGCCAGTTGTTTACGATTGGTATTGATGTCTGATAAGGAACGGAAGCAGCGACTATCATCTTAACAGCTTGGTCCAATATGGTCAAGCCTATAGCGAACACTAACAGTCTCCAATCTTGAGCCAGTTGTCGAACGTGCTGACTTGAAGCGGCTAGTGCACAAGCAATGAGATAAAAGAACACCAAGGGATAGCCGGCTACCAGGATTTGGTGGTTAGTTTTCAGTCCTCCTTTCGCTATTGTAATCAAAATGAACAAAACCCATTCCAGCAGAAAAACCAGCTTGGTTCTTGTGGGCTTGAGAAAAGCAACTACCGCAAGCATTGTCTACTCACTCACTTGTCTCCCCGCTTCGATTTTGTTGCTGTCAGGCTAGACTTGTTAGACAGCGTCAATCCCCTCCTCGGCTATGACGACAGAGCCAGCCACCCAGTCATGGACCGTGCGGCCCGCAGGCGAGACGAACAGCAGCACTACGTAGGTTGCCGCCAACGCTATTGCAAGAACAACACCACCGTTGACCCACGCGGGAGGCTCAGTTGACTCCATTAGCAACTTTACGAGCCGGAGGACACTGATATGGACAATCTGCCAAGGAAGGAACTTTACTGCCGCCCTGAACATAGCCCTCTCTATGCTGAGACGGCTTCCATCTGTACGAAGAACGCGAATGTGCATCCGCCTCTTGCCCCAAGTACCACCTTGCAGTGAAGCCTCGGCCGCCGCGAAGTAAAGGCTGATGGGAAGAACAGTCGTAGCGAAGACCAGCACGTCCATGACTAGCAGAGACGAAAAGAAGTTTGCCACCTGCTCCTCAAGCGAACCGAATGCAAAGAGGGAACCAACTACGGCAAGGATGAGGATGTAGGCGCTGATCAGAAGATAGTCCAGCGCGAAAGCTGCCAGACGCTGCATTGGTTTGGCGGTGTGGCTGATGACCATATTGGGTTCACCCTCTTGGTGAATAGCGCGCAGCGATGCCTAACAAGTGATATCCCTCCTACCCCACAACAAACCTCGTCAGCCGAGCCACCAGTCTGGCGTTCAGCCGCTTGCCAAGAACCTCGTAGAACCGTTCGGCAGATGATGCGCTCGTGGGTGACGTGACGGTGCGCCCCACATCGTGGACGTTGCCGCGTCGAGGGGTGATCTCCCCAGTCGATACGGTTTCAAGTCACTGTCACGTCCGGTTCGGTAGTCGCGGCGAAGGGGGCGCCCCCTTCGCCGCCCATAACTTGGGCGGTCTCCTCAGTTATTCGCCAGTCCATCTATCGTGCCGTGAAGCTTGTCAATGCGCTTCGGAAGTACAAACAGGTACTCTATAAGGTATTCCAGTAATTCTATCATCAGAGTTGCTGTCTCTTCATTCGGTTCCTTTTCCAAATCGAAATGTGCTCCAAGGTTGCCGCCTTTTCGTATAGCATCTGCTAATGTGAGAATGGGCTTCTTCAAATCTCTGTGTTCTGGCAATGCTTGCAGCTGCTGATAAAGTGACGACTTCTGCTGACCAGATGGAAGCAATGACTTGGTTATGCCTTCCAAGAGGCGTCTACAGAGGACCGCGGTGGCTGTCCATTCTCTAACGTTGTATACGTTGATCGCTGAAGCATAAGCTCGCTCAAGCCCTTCTGAGAATTCCTCTATCTCGTCAATTCCACTGATTGGAAGGCGGACCTTAGGTGCGGGGTAGACATAGAGAGTTCCTTGCTCCACTTGCTCCACTTGTTTTCCCTCAACACCATGGACGTCCACCAAGACAAAAGTTGATACATTATCGCACGTGGGACATCTAGATCCAGCTGTCATAATGGTTCTATTGATGCCTCCCCAATTAATCGAGAAGCTGACCTTGCGCCCACACCGTGGGCAAACTAGATCCACGGCGACTGGGAGCTTTATAGTCTTTTCTTGTCTCCACCTTGCAACAAAGGCATTTGGTATTCGATACACCCCAACCTCCTGATGTTCACTATCCACGTGACTTGAGGCCGCCCAACAAGTGTCAACTACGCTGCAACAAACCCCGCCAGCCGAGCGGCGGCGGTGTTGCAAGAGGCCACAATCGCCCCGGCCTCCTCCATCGCCTGCACTTGCCGGCTTAGCCCCTGCGGGTCTCCTTCCGTCCCCGTCACCGAGGTCACGACGATCAACTCCCGCCCTTCGCTGGCAGCGTGTTCCCGCGCCCGGCGGATAGCCGGCCCCAGTTCGCTCGCCGGATCAGGGTGCGCGTCGTGCCCTAGCACCTGATGTCATTGCGAGCGTAGCGAAGCAATCTCCTGCCTTCGACATGTGAGCAACGGGGGAGATTGCTTCGTCACTTCGTTCCTCGCAATGACAACGTAGCAACTACCTCAGCCCATCAGGACGCGCACGCTATACTGCCGCCCATCGTCCAACAGCGGGATCTCGCCTCCAGGCCAGACCCCTCCCTCCAGCGTCACCTGTTTCACGCCCCGCTCGACGCCGTCCGGGTTTTCCACGCGAATGTGGTACGAGGTTTTGCCATAGCGGTACGTCAGTTCGTAACCCGGCCAGGCTTTGGGGATACAGGGATCAAAACGCAGCACATTTCCCACCCGGCGCAGCCCCAGGATGGCCTCCAGGCCCAGGCGGTACATCCAACTGGCTGATCCGGTGTACCAGGTCCAGCCGCCCCGGCCGGTGTGTGGTGGCACGCTATAGACGTCCGCCGCCACCACGTAAGGCTCCACCCGGTAGCGAGCCACCTTCTCCGGCCAGTCGCTGTGGTAGATGGGGTTGAGCAGCCGGAACAGCGCTGCGGCGCGATCCCCTTGTCCCATCTCGGCGAAGGCCCACGCAGCCCACAGCGCGGCGTGGGTGTACTGGCCCCCGTTCTCCCTGATGCCCGGCAGGTAGCCTCTGATGTAGCCGGGGTCGTGCATCGTCTTGTCGAAGGGTGGGGCAAAGAGCAGCACCAGTTGGTCGTCGGGCCGCACGAGCCGCTCGGTGACGGCCTCCATCGCCTGGGCCGCGCGCGCCGGGTCGGCCGCCCCGGATAGGACGGCCCACGATTGGGCGATGGAGTCGATCTGACCCTCGTCGTTTTCGGCCGATCCCAGGGGGGTGCCGTCGGCATAGTACGCGCGGGGGTACCAGTTCCCGTCCCCGGCCTGGGTCTCCAAGGCCGGGACGAG
>JAUWNP010000269.1 GCA_030612585.1 Anaerolineae bacterium | reverse complement strand
TCATGTACACCCTCCTTGATGTAGACCCTCACCAGCATACGCCACAGCGCCCCACGCGGACCTCACTATCAACCCACCCTTACGGATGAGGCGCTACTTCCTCCGCACATCCGCTTGCCCCTCTTTCTACGCGCGCCGTCCGACCACCACCAGGATAAGGAGGCCAACTGCGATCATCGCCGCGCTCAGGTATAGGCGCATGCTCCATCCTCCTGCCTCTGGCAGGATTGGCTGCGACGATGCCTCGGCGTGGGCTGCATCGGAAACGGTTGACGATACCGCCAGGGCGGTAGGAGTGGGCATCGGCTCGGTCGTCGGGGCCGTCGAGGGTTCTGTCGGTGACGGCGTCGAGGGTTCTGTCGGCGACGGCACCGGAGTTCGCGTCGGCACCGTCTGCCGCGCTGGGCTCTGCCCCGGCGCGGCCCACAGATCAGGCCCGGTCATCAGCGCCACCGTCAACATCACCGACAGCACGAGCCAAAACACAGCCTTCTTTTTGCTTATGTTGTTCATTGCTCTCTCCTGAAGTGAAGCAGGAACTCCCGGTCGCGCTCCAGCGTCGTCTGATAGATCACCCATCCCCCCTCCACTGCCGACGGCCCCGGCGTCGCGTCCAGCAGCACACTTCCCTCTGGCAGCCGAACACGGACACTCAGGGGATGACCGGCGGTACCCGGCTGCTTCTGCACCCGCAGAGAGTACCAGCCCTCGTCACCCTGCCATTGTACCACGTCCGCCGGGATAGTCCAGGTAAAAAAGCGCGTCTGAGTTGCCGCTGGCTGGAGCAGACTCAGCACTGCTAGCGTCAGCCACGGTCCCTCTTCAGCCGGTTGGACGGTAACCTCCCCCGATTCCCCTTCCCCCGAGAAGAGCACCTCGCCAGGCACCGGGATGCGGGTGGCGTCCAGTAACCGGCTTCCCTGCGGGACATAGACCCGCAGGTAATCCCAGTAGCAGCGGTCCATCATCTGCTCATAAACCGGGTCGTAGCGGCTCCCCGGAGTGCAGGGACGGTCCACGGTGCTGGTGTGGGTGTAGACCAGAGTGAGCATCGCCTGGGGGGGCGACTGGTGGAGGTCCACCTGATACGAGATCGTCTCCTGTACCCGCGCGCTGGCTTTGTTGTATCCCACGTTGGCGTCCACCACCATCAGAAAGTCCCCTGGCCCTTCGGCAGTGCTCAGGACAGGCCCGGACCGCAGCGCGCCATCCCATCCCTGCCCGGACAGCATAGCCGCAGCATCCGGGTTCCGCAGGTAGATGAGCAGGTGTTTCTCCTCAAGTAACCGCAGGAGCGCCCGGGCGAGAGTGGCCCAGTCCACCTGCCCACCTTGCACTCGCTCCCAGGCCGCCTCCGCCAGAGATCCCATAAAGGACTTGCGCTGCTTCCACCACTCCCGGTTCAGATCCCCATCCTCCGGGGCCCAGGCGCGACGCATGTAGGTGATGACCGTATCACCGGTTACCGGCTCCTCTGCCCCTTCCATTGCCAGCGGCCCGACCCCATCCACCAATCCCCGCACCGCCTGCTGGTCCAGCGCGATCACGCCATCCACCGAGACGGGGTAGCCGGGGCGATAGAGGGAGATGGCCTGCCGGGCCGCCGTGGGGAAGTCGGGTGACCAGTTGCTATCGCGGAAGACCCACAGATCAATCCCCATATAACGACGCAAGGGATCGGGTGGATCGGGGTAGGGCTGAGTGAAGTCATCCACGGCGTAACTATCGCGGAAGGTCATCGTGACCAGTTGCCCCGCTTCCAACCACACCTCGCCGGCGCCGGTGATGTACCCACCGATGGGGCGACGTTCGTCCTCGTTCAGCGCCAGAACGAGGTAGGTGCGCGGCTCGTCCATACCCAGAAGGTCCGGCGCCACCGCCGCCGCTTCCAGTCCCATCCCCAGGAGTGGCAACGCTTGATCCAGCAGTGTTGTCTTGCCCTCCAGCAGGGACGCGATAACCACGCCCCTACCCACGTCTACCTGCGCCCAGGCCTCCTGAGCCCGCTCTACCGCCGCCCGCGCTCGTTCCAGGTCAGCCTGATGCTCTGCCAAAAGGGTCACCATCTGCTCCAGCGAGAAGCCACCGGAGGCCTCGTCCGTCCCTCCAAAAGCAACCAGCGCCGGTTCCAGCGCGTCGCACGCCAGCGTTCCCGCCTCGGTCAGGCCATCGGCCATGGCCAGCAGGTGGGGAGCGGCCTGCAAGTCCCCTCCCACCTTCGGCAGCCACCCCAGGGCCGGAGCCAGCCGGACCAGGCCCCCGGCTTCGCGTTCCAATGCCACCACATCGCCCCGCATCTCCCGCACCAGGGCGCAGGCCGCCACCGGATCCACCTCTGCTGGCACGTCCGCCAGGGCCTGTGCCTGGGCCAGGTGCTGCCGGAGCGATTGCCCCGTCTGGGCCAGACGTACCCCCCAGGCGGCGAGCAGCACCACCGTCAGAAGGGCCAGCGACCAACCCACGCGCCTTATGGTAATGAATCTGCCTGCCACGTTACATTGAGTTGACTTAGTCATTTGTCATTTGTCATTGGTCATTGGTCGGTCATTCTCACAATAGGCCGTCCCGCACGGCGGGCCGCCTCCTCCGGCGACAGGCCGGCGCTTGTGTCCACCAGGTCCAGTGCCTCGGCCATCATCCTGCGGTACGGCTCCTGTCCCCACAGATCCCAATCCACCACGACCACGTCCGGCCGCTCGTCCAGGACGTCGTGGACATACCATAGCGTGAAGGTATGCGCGTCCTGCGCGGTGAGCAGCACCGCCTGGGGAGGCACCTCCTCCAGCACCCGTTGCGCCCACTCCACTGCCGCCCGGTCCCCACTCAGGTCCATCTGCCCCCAGAAAAGCAGCGCCTGGAGCAGAGGGAGCAGCAGGAGCAGCCACACACCGCGCGGCAGGCGCTTTTCCAGCCAGTTGGCCGCCTGCGCCAGCCCCATCCCCAGCCAGAGGGCCGCCAGCGGCAGCGCCAGGGCCAGGTAGACTAGCGAGTCGGCAGTGTTGTAGCCGACCGCGTAGAGGCTGAAGGCCCCGAAGGTCAGGGCCGAGGCACACGCCAGCGAGCGCCACCCCCGCCACAGGCGCACCCATCCCAGCCCGGCCAGCAACGCTCCCCAGGGAGTGAACTGCCGGGCCAGGAGTCCCGCCCAGGCCAAGAGCCGCTGCGACCAGACGGCCGGCGGCAACGCGAATAGATAGCCGTGGTACATCCACCCACTGACCAACGCCCACCACCCGCTGAAGGTACTCACATCTCCCCACGGAGAGGGCACGCTGCTCCGCGCCAGGAGCACCGGCCCGTACATCGTCCCCCAGCCCAGGAGCGCCAGGAGACCGGTCTGGGCCAGAAACCGGGTTTTTTCCGAAAAACCCGGTTTCTTCCAGGCTCCCCAGGCCACCAGGGGAGCCATAAACAGGAGGGTTGGATGGGCCCCCATCCCCACACCCCAGGCCAGCCCCAACACCCAGGCCGGGCCTCCCCGGAGTGCAAGATACGCCACCAGCGCGGCGAAGAAGGCCGCCGGTGCATACACCTCGGCGATGAGGGCCTGCGACCAGAAAAGCGGCGCGAGACCGAGGCTGAGGCCGGCGCAGAGTGGAGAAAGGAGAGTGGAGAATGGAGATTGGGGATTGGAGATTGGGGATTGGGGATTGGGGATTGGAGATTGGGGATTTGAGGTTGTGGTTTGTGGGTTGCAGATTCTGGGGTGTAGGAGAAGCCGTATTGCTGCTATGGTCAGCGCCGCCGCTCCGGCCGCCAGCACCGCCGACATCAGGTTCAGCCGCCAGGCCGGCTCCCCCCACCGCAGCCGGATGAACAACTCACCCAGCAGCAGGTACGTGGGGACCCCTGGAGGATGGGGAAAGCTGCCCCGCACCACAGCCGTCACCAGGTCGCCGCCGTCGGCGCCGTAGTGGGACCAGGTGAGAGTGGGAGCCATCGTGGCTCCGTACACCACCAGCAGGGCTGCCGCGCAGGCAGCCCCAATAATCTCCGTCCCTCTCTCCGCCATCCGGCATCACCCCTGCGGCCCGGACCGCTGCCGCGCGGCCAACCTGTGGTAGACCAGCCCCACCGCCAACCCCACGCCCTGCACTGCCACCCGCAGGAGCGCGACGACGGGCCAGATCAGCGCCACAGCCCGATCGCGCGACCACGCCCAGCGGACGAAGGGCAGGGTAGTCGCCAGAAAAGCGAGGAGCACTCCCCCCCCCGCCAACGCCAGGGGCCACCAGGCCAGGCTCCCCAGCACTAGAAGCCCGGCCAGCGCCACCAGGACAAACTGCGCTTTGAGCGCCGGGTCGGTGTGGGCGTCGCCCCCGGTTTTCTCCGGGTAGCGCAGATAGAGCCGTGCCCGCCAGAAACCATAGCGGCCCTTGCGGACCAGATAGGCCCAGAGCGAGGTGGGATGGCGGTGGTACACCCAGGCCTCGGGCACAAAGACCAGCCAGTGCCCCGCGCGGGCCAGACGAAAGGAGAGATCCACGTCCTCGGCGGAGGAAGGGGGATAGGCAGGGTCGAAGCCGCCGGACCCCAGCAGCAGATTCCTCCGGTAGGCAGCGGCGTAGGTGTCCACGAAATCTATGCGTGGCAAGCCGATCATACGCTCGTAGCGAATCTCGTACTCCAATTGCACCAGCCGGGCCATCAACGAACATTGGCGAGTGCGGTAGGTTCCCTTGGTACCCATCAGCCGGGGGTCGGCAAAGGGGGCCGCCATGCGCTCCAGCCACTGTGGTGACGGCTCACAGTCGGCATCGGTGAAGAGAACTATCTCCCCCATGGCCACCTCCACCCCGGCGTTGCGGGCAGCAGCGGGTCCTCCGTGGGAGATGACGACCACGCGGTCGGCCCCGGCCTCCTGGGCAACGGCTGCCGTCCCGTCAGTGGAACCGTCGTCCACGACGATGATCTCGTAGCGCTCGCGCTGGATCGTCTGATTGCTTAAGGCCCGCACGCAGTCGCCGATCTCCCTTGCTGCATGGTAGGCCGGAACGACGACGGAATAATCAGGCTGGCTCATCGCACCTCCGAGGGTGGCGGCCAGGCCGGAAGGCCAGCAGCGCGGCCGCGACCAGCGGCGGTCCCATCACCACCAGGTGAAGCACCAACCCCACGGCCAGTGCCTGATCGCGAGGGATGCCGAAGAGAGCCAAA
>JAUWNP010000068.1 GCA_030612585.1 Anaerolineae bacterium | reverse complement strand
CGGTAAGAGGCGCTCGACGCGTCATCGTTCTCTCCTTATGTCAAAGGTTTCAGGAGAGAACTATACCACGCTTTCTAGTGCAGGCAGGGGGTACACTTATTCTGGACTGTTAAGGGTACATCATTAATGGACTCTACAGACCAATGAAGCAATGAACAATGAACAAATGCTGCGCGTGTGTGTGGATGGCGTAGTGCTATATCGCTTCGGAGGGCTGGGCGGGGCCGAGGGGCTGATCCACGCCGTTCTGACCCGCATCGGCGGTGTGAGCCAGGGTTCTTATGCCACGCTCAACCTGGGCCACACCGTCGGTGACGATTTGGCAGCGGTGGAAGAGAATCACAGGCGGGCCTTGGGAGTGCTGGGATTGGAGCCTGGGCACGTCGTCAGCCCCTACCAGGTGCACGGCGCACGCGTAGGAGTGGTCGAGCGAGCCCACCTGGGCACCGTTCAGCCGGCCACCGACGCGCTGGTTACCAGCGTGCCCGCCGTGCCGTTGCTGATGCGTTTTGCTGACTGCGCGCCGGTTTTATTCCTTGACCCCGTGCGGCGCGTGGTGGGGATAGCCCACGCGGGATGGCGCAGTGTGGTGGCGGGCGTCGTCGAAGTGACGGTACGGACGATGACGGAACGGTTGGGCTGCGACCCGGCCGACCTGTGGGCCGGCATTGGCCCGACCATCGGCCCCTGCTGCTACGAAGTGGGGCCAGAGATCGCGGTGGCGGTGGAGGCAGCCTGTCCACCTGGGGCCGGTGTGGTGCGCGACGGCGACGGGCGGCCCCACCTCGACTTACCTGCTGCGGTGCAGGCCCAACTGCGCGCTGCCGGTGTGGAGCAGATCGAGGATGCCGGCCTGTGCACCGCCTGCCACGTGGATGAATTCTTCTCACACCGGGCTGAGCACGGGCGTACGGGCCGCTTTGGGGTAGTGATGGGGTTATTGGAATGACTGAAATCGCACGCAATCTGACACATGTTCAGGAGCGCATTGCCGAGGCTGCGCAACGGGCCGGGCGGGACCCCGCCGAGGTCACGTTGGTCGCTGTAGCCAAGACTTTTCCCCCTGATGCAGTCGTGGCCGCCTATCATGCTGGCGTGCGTCACTTCGGCGAAAATCGCGTCGAGGAGGGGGCGGCCAAGATTCCCGCCGTCCACGCCGCTATCACTGGCCCTCGACCGGCCTGGCACATGGTGGGCCACGTGCAGAGCCGGAAAGCAGAGGCGGTCGTAGCACACTTTGACTACGTCCACTCCGTGGATCGGCTCAAGATCGCACTTCGGCTAAGCCGCTTCGCGCAGGAGGCCGGACGGACACTGCCAGTACTCCTGGAGTGCAACGTCTCCGGCGAAGAGACCAAGTTCGGGTTTGACCTGCGGGGTTGGGAGCACGACGAGGCACGGCGAAGTGCTTTCTTCGCCGCCGTCGAGGAGATTCTGGCGCTGCCTGGGCTTTCGGTGCAGGGCCTGATGACGATGGCTCCCCTCGCCTCTGACCCAGAGACCGTGCGGCCGGTCTTTGTCAGCCTGCGTGCCTTACTCGACGCACTGCGAGAACGTCTCCCAGCGCATGGCTGGCGTCACCTCTCAATGGGTATGACCGATGACTTTGAGGTCGCTATTGAGGAGGGGGCGACTCTGGTGCGGATTGGGCGCGCCATATTTGGTAGACGGGGAAAGGAAAGCCAATGAATGTCCTACTATTACGAGTCATAAACATAGTCTTCACCCTCTACTCTCTCGCCTTCATCGCCCGTGCGTTGTTGCCGTGGTTCAGAATCAGTTACTACCATCCGGCGATGCAGTTCTTGATTCGGGTTACCGAACCGGTATTAGCCCCCCTACGCCGCTACATCCCTCCCGTTGGTGGTGTGGACTTCACGCCTATGGTGGCTTTGCTCATCCTCTGGTTCGTGGAGCAATTGCTGCAAACGTTAGTCGTGGCGCTGTTTTAGCGCCGGGGGCTGGAGTGGCGCTGCAGGTAACCGAAGGAAAAGGTGGATGCATCTTCCGGGTGCGTGTTCTGCCTCGCAGCAGGCGGGATGAGGTGGTGGGGTTGCACGGGGACGCGCTCAAGGTACGGCTGACGGCCCCACCGGTGAGGGGCAAAGCCAATCGTGCGCTGCGGGAATTCCTGGCCGATCAACTGGGCGTCTCGCCGTCGGATGTCGAGATTCTAACTGGCCACACCTCACGTCGGAAGCGGGTGCGCGTGACGGGCATCTCCGCCGACGCTGTCCATGCTCTGTTGAGTGCGAAGTAACGCCTCGTTTACTCATCATTCCTCATCTACCCGTCTACTCACTCACTCACTCACCTGCTCAATCCTCAAATCATATCGCCTGCCGATCTCGGCCAATGCCTCCAGCGCTGCGCTCGTGACGGCCGGATCGGGGTCAGTCAGCGCGGTTCGCAGCGGCTCGATGTCGTCGGGGCGACCAACCTGAACCAGTATCTGTGCTGCGGCCAGACGAACCGATACATCACCTTCACTCGATGCACGCCAGAGCATCTGCCGCGCCGCATCGCCCACTCCCACCCCTGTGCCCTGGGTCGCCGCCCACGAGATGAGCCAGGGCAAGCGTTCGATCTTGGGCGGAGGCGCGACACCGGGATGTTTCTCCTGTTCTTCTATCTCCGCCAGCGCCATTGACGCTCCCGAGCGCACAATCCACTGCTCGTCCTCCCGTGCTGTTTTCTCCAGCAGATCCTGCGCCCCGGCCTGTGCCAGTCCAAAGACTGCCGCTCGCCGGACCATCACGTCCTCCGACTCGACTGCCTCGCGTAGGAAGGCCATGCCCTCTTCTCCACATTCAGCCAAGACTTCGGCCGCCACAGGCCTGAGCGTCTCATCTCCTTCCAGCAGCACCCGCTCCAGGAGCCGTGTTGCGGCGTCAATGCTCAGGTACGCCAGGCCACGCACAGCCGCCTGGCGCACAGCGGGATCCTCGTCATCCAGCGCGGCCTCAAGGTCTGGCAAGTCTGACTCGCCCGCGATTCTAGCCAGTCCCAGAACAGCGGCAGTGCGCACTTCTTCGTTCGGATGCTGGAGCGCCTGCTTGAAGAGGTAGGTGACGCCAGGTACACCGGTCGCCGCCAGTGCCTCTGCCAACGCCCGCCGGGTTATGAATGGCTGACCGGGCTGCAGAAAGTCGCGTGCCAACATCGCCATCGCTCCATCGCGCCAGGTCGCACCCTCTGGAGCCACGTTGATCCAGGAACTGAGAGTGCAGAGGCGCGTGTGGAACATATCGTCAGGGCTGCCCGTCCGCGCTGTGACCAGTGGGCCCATATTGCCGAACTCGACGTAGAAGCGCAGCACGTCGGCCCAACGAGGGTCATCCAGCCGCTCAACGAGGCTGGCAGGAGCGACGGCACCCGTTTGGCGTGCTGCCAGGTACGCCTGCCAGAGCGGGTGAACGAAAGCATAACGATTGGCCCCCGCTGGGTGAAGCAAGCCACGCTCACCGGTCAGCGCGCGGAACACGTGGGCGACCGCTCTTGCCGGGCGTTTCTCAGGTGTGGGAAGCGCAGCCTCGATTGCCGCCTCGATCTCCTCGCGGCTAGCCGTTGCATGCCCCTCCTGGTGGAGTTCCAATGCCACCTGTCCCAAGGTCACCCGGCAAGCCGCCGATAACCAGGCTTTCTCTTCCTGCTCCTGCCACATCAGCAAGTCCAACGTCTGCTCGAACAGGTCTACCCGTTTAGCCGGCGACTGTCCGTCCGAGAGATACACGAACGCGCGCAGTGCCAACTCCAATGGGGATGAGCCCGCTCGCGCTGCACGCCGCAGTTTGGCGGCCAACTCGCGGAGGACAACAGTGGGGGGCTCATCAGCCGGAGCGCAGACCTCCACCCACTGCCTCGCGAATGTCTCCACCTGCTCGATGTCCCACGATGCCAGGGTTAGAGGAGCGAAGCCAGCCTCAGTCAGAGGTGCATACCCCCTCATCCCCGCGCTGACTAGCCACAGGTTGCCTGGCAGAGCAGCGACCAGATCGGCCAGCCACGCTGCTGCCCGCTGGCGCTGCTGCGGCAACAGTTCATCCCATCCATCGGCCAGCACGATAGATTGCCCGGCTTCCAGGCGTTGACGCAGGGGACGCCCCAGCCTGCTGCTACCCCCGGCAGCAGCCAGCGCTGCCATGGTAAGCCTTTCCACCTCATCGCCCTTCTGTGCGCCTCGTTCACCTTGTTCTCCCTCGTGGTCTATCTCGTCCCAGTCCATCGCCGGCAGCGGCACGTAGAGCGGCAGTCGCCCCTGGGGCAGTCCCAGTGTGGTGCCTGTCTCAGTGGGGCGGGCGTACACGAATGCTAGATGGGCCAGCAGTGTCGTTCGCCCTGCCCCGGGAGTGCCGAGGATCGCCAACTGAGGGTGCCCCTCCAGGATCCGGTGTGGCGGCAAGAACCGAGGAGTCAGGGGCACAGTCTCAATCTCCGAGGTGGATTGGGGAAGAGGCGTGGGCAGGAGCAATTTGGGCTCGACGAAGACAGCGTCCAGCGGAGCCACGTGTGCCGGTATGGTGAGGGAACGCGCTCGCCTGGCGACCAGTTCGCGGTAGTGGTCCTCGGCGCTGGCTTGCAGGCGACGGTGCAACCGGACCAGCGGCCCCACCACGGTTTCCCAACCCAGGCGCAGCGCATCACGAAAGCGGTAAGCCAGCCATGCTAGCAGAAGAGCCACCGCCGCGCCGACCAGCGCTGACGATATATCAAACTGCCAGGATTGGGGGGCCGGAGCAGGCCCCGGCAGATAGCGGATGGTGGAGTAGGCGATACAGAGCATTGACTGCTCCCAGTGATAATGTCTACACTGTTTGCTGAAGCGCAACCAATCGGTACCCGGCCCCCCGCTCGGTGAGGATAAGCGTGGGGTGAGAAGGATCAGTCTCGATCTTTTGGCGCAGATACCAGATGTACAACCCCAGGTACTGACGCCGATCCTCGTATTGCTGTCCCCAGACACGGCGCAGGAGCGTTGTGTGTGAGACCACGTGTCCGGCCTCTCGAACGAGTGCCGCCAGCAGTTTGTACTCTAACGGTGTGAGGGAGACGTGTTCTCCATTCACTTTGACAGAGTGCGTCTCCAGGTCTACGTAGAGCCGTTCATTCTCATACGTCGCCTTCTGAGATGCAGTACGCCGCGCCCGGTGCAGAGCAGCCTTGACGCGCGTGAGAAGTTCCTTATAACTGAAAGGTTTGATGATGTAGTCGTCAGCGCCCAATTCGAGGCCACGGGCCACGTCACGTTCGGATCCCAGCGCGGTGGTGAAGATGATCGGGGTATCGGTGATTTCTTGTAGGCGCTCGCAGACGGCCCAGCCGTGCATATCGGGCAAGAGAATATCGAGCAGGATCAGATCCGGTTTCGAGTTGTGGACCTCTTGTAATCCGCTCTGCCCATCTCGACAGACCGTGACATTATAGGCAGCACGCTCCAGTTGGAGACGCATCAGGCGTGCCAAAGCATCATCATCTTCGATAACCAGGATTTGCTCTTCCACGATCTCCCTCCGTGCCCGAGAACCAGCCGTATCTCTTCCGAATTCCCCAAGGAGTTAAACGCTGGTTGAGACCCCCATCTATATGATAGTCAGATTGGCGCGAATGTCAACTGCGCCAGGACGCGCAATTGGTACATTTATACTATTGACGATAGACCATTTATGCGCTAGAATAAGGACGATGTGGGGGATGGGTTCCCGCCCCCCCGAAACCCACATCAAAAAAGGGTTGTTTGTGGTTACCCTCCTTTCGCAGACCGCGACCCCCTCTTTATTGAGGGGGTCGTGGCCTTTTTGCTGTAAGCCATCAGGTACGTACAACTAAACGTTCACAGTTGTTGCAGTAGACCAGTGTTCCCTGCCGCAACTGCCATTTCAGGCTCGGCGATATGGCGACGCCGCATCCGCCACAGGCACCATCGCGCACCTGGACCACAGCCAGCCCACCCTTCCTGCGCCGCAGAGCCTGGTAGGCGGCCAGGTCATTGGTCTCAATGCCGGGCAGCAGTGCTGTTCGTGCCTGCTCAATCTCTGCTAGCCTTCCCTGCAATGTCTCCCGTTCGGCCATCAGATCCGCTTGCTGAGCCGACCAGCGGGTCTGTGTCTCGTCGAGATGCACCTGAGCCTGAGCGCGCGTGGTCTCTGCCTCCTCCCGCTCGATCATTGCCTCCAGCAGATCATCCTCCAGTTTTTGCCGCCGCTTTTTGAGAGAGGCAATTTTTGCTTGCAGGTCTGCCAGTTCTTTGGGATTCTTGACCGCACCACTATACAGCCGTTGCTCAGAGCGCACGATTTCGCTCGAGAGCCCTTGTATCTCCAGTTCCAGGTCGCGTTGCCGGAGCGCCCATTTTTGGGTCAGCGATTGTCTGCTCTCCAGTGCCCGGCGTGCCTGCCGTAAAGGTTCGCTCTCTCCTGATGCAGCCTCTATTTCCGCCAGGTGACGCTGCTTCGCGTCCTGCTCGCTATCCAGGCATTGCAGGCGATAGAGATCCGCACCCTTCGTCATCGGCTACCCTTCTGGTTATCCTGATCACAGAACAAAAAGAGCCTGATGCCAGTGGCATCAGGCTCCCCGAGCAGGGCATACCAGCGGTCATTTGTCTGCGCAAGTTGAGGCAGACCGACGAGTATGAACTGTGGTTGCATAAACGCGACCTTTCGTTCTATCACTGCGCTGATTCTGTCACACGAAAGTATCGCACTCTCCTTCGGCCGGTTCGGCAGGAGATTCAACCGGGGCTTCGACTGCCTGCTCCGTGGTAGGATTGACAGGCGACTCGAGAGAGGACTGGGCCTGCCTCGCCTTCGCATGTCGTATGACCAGCAGTGCTACCCCTCCCACGACGCACAAGATGGCGACCAGTTGCGCTGCTGCGATGGGGCCGATCACCCAGGCATCGGGGCGAAAGTACTCAATGAAGAAACGGCCCAGCGAATAGCCGACGATGTAACCTAAGAGGATGTCCCCCCCCAACAGTCGTTCCTTCAACTTGTGCGCGATCAGCGCCAGGGTGATGAACACAAGCAGGCACCACAGCGATTCGTACAGGAAGGTGGGGTGGAAGAGGGTGTCGGGCGGATAGGCGGTGAGATTATTGTAGGGAGCGATGCGGTACTCTGGGTCAATGATTAGACCCCAAGGGCGATTGGTGGGCGGCCCGTAAAGTTCCTGGTTGATGAAGTTACCCCAGCGGCCAATGGCCTGGCCCAGTGCCAACCCCGGCGCGCCGTAGTCGAGCCACTGTAGCGGCCGCAGTTTGGCGCGCCAGGCGTAGATCAGCACTCCCAGCACGCCCCCGGCGATGGCCCCGTAGATGCCTAAACCGCCCTGCCGGATGTAGAGAATCTCGATGGGGTGCTGGCGGTAGTAACTCCAACCCACCATTCCACCCTGAGGCTCGGAGAAGACGTGATAGAGCCGAGCGCCGATGATACCCAGGATGATGGCGGCTATGAGCGCGTTCCAGACGTGATCGGGGTTCTCACCATCCTGCCTGGCCCGCCACGCGGCGTAAACTGCACCCAGCATGACGCCGGTGACAATCAGGACGCCGTACCAGTAGACGCCGAAGCCTGGAGTAATGTGAATGAGGATAGGGTCAAGCGGTGGTCTCATCTGTCCCTCCTGTCGCAAGTATGCGGCAGATTATACCACAAGCGGGCCTATTAGCCAGTTGGGGAGCGAATTCTTGACAAGCGAGTCGAAACCTGGGGCGCAGATACACGCATATAGATGCCGACCTCCCTGCCCGCCCATCATCCGGGCGCAGAGATGGGCCACCACTCCGTACAGCAGCCACATGAAGCCCAGGCCAAGCGGCATAAGGATGATGTTCATCGTGGCCCGGGCGATGTTCGGCGCACCGAAGAACGTCGGAAAAAAGCGCCACAATAGTTCATACTGCTGCCGGAACGTCTCGCGAAACTCGGGATTGCCCTGCAACTCCCGGTACCAGGGCGTCTTCTGGATACTGTCGAGCACGATCTGCTGGACTTCGTGCGTGTTGGGCGTGGTTGCCCACTCCAGCGCTGTTCCCGCCAGCCCGGCGAGTGCTACAGCCAGCGCGATCAGGATGACGAGCACGAGGCCGCGCAGCATCGGGTTCGAGTCGTCGTGCATTTCGGCGTAGGGACTTTCGCTCAGGAAGAGTGCCTCCTACGCCAACCGTATTAATGTTCTCATCATGCTTCCTCCGCGTCAGGTGATCACTCTTGCTGGCCGAAGATTTTGACCAGCGCCCGGGTCAGACAGAAGACGGCCCAGCCAGCGAGCATCGCCCCGGCCAATGTCACCTTCTGCTCGTCAACGATTGGTTTCACCCAGGTGCCCTCCGGCGTCACCTCGACGATGGCGAGAGGACGGGCTTTGACACCTCCACCCGCACCACCTCCGCCCGCGCCACCTCCTCCGCCGGTTTCCTCCGCGGCCTCCTCCGCGGTCTCCTCCTCGGCCGCCGGCCCCTGCCCGAAGCCCATGGCGAAGCCGTAGCCAATCTCTGCGACTGGGATGACGGTGCGGTCTTCGGCAGTCACGGGTTTGCCAAAGACGGCGTTGACGTTAGCCTTCTTCCGCATATCAGCGAAAGAATCGAGCAATGTCTGAATCTCTGCTTCCATCAGTTTCCTCCCTTTCTACTCTCTACTCTCCATTCTCTATTCTCTATTCTCTATTCTCTACTATTCTTCCTTCAGTTCTTGCGCGCCAGGCGCACGGCTAGTGCCAGCAGCAGCGGGATTATGAACGCCGCCAAAAGCAATCCGCCGAGCGCCTGGGCCGTCTTATCCTCGATAGGGATACGGCGCTCGCCCGCCTCGTCCCGCTCCAGGATTGCCACAGGCCGCATGCGCACGAAACCCCAGCCTTGCGCGCTTACCCTGTCGCTGCCGACGAAGGCCCTCCGCCGTACACGGCTCGTCACGCGTACCACCGGAACCAGCTCGCGTTCTCCGAGGCGAATGGGCTTCCCTTCGACGACCTCAGTCATCGGCAGGCCACGCTTCCCGCTAGTCTGTTTGTTCATCAGCCCTCCTTTCTATCCAATCTCCTGTTCCCCCGTCCGCGCCGGCAGGAGCAATTTGGCCAGTAGTGCTTCCTCCTCCTCTCGCGTTTTCACCTTGCCGTCCAGCCAGGCATCGCGCAGTTCACTCAGCAGCCGACCGAAGAGCGGCCCGGGTTTCAGCCCCAGCGCTTTCAGGTCGTCGCCGGTCAGTTCCGCCTCCACCAGCCGCCACTTGGTTTGGTAGCGCAGTAGCCTCCCCCGCAGTTGCCTGCGGTCGGTGGCAATCCAGGCGACGGCCAGTGCCCGGGTGGGGTATGGCTGCAGCAGGCGGTAGATGGCGCTGGGCCGGCGCGCTTTCCCCAGTTGAGGCAAGGTTTCTTTCAGGCTGCGCAACAGACGCAGGACTTCTGCTTCGTCGCGCGGCATCATCAGACGAGCGATCAATTCCTCCAATTCCTCGTCATTGAGCCGGTACGCCAGCAGGGCCAGATGGAGGAAAGGGGCTTCCTCTGGTTTCAAGTTCCAGGTTTCAGGTTTCAATTCTTCGCGGATGGCACGATACTTGGCCTGTAGCCATTTGTCACAGCGCAGGCCGGGGTGGACGTGGGCCAGGACACCCAGTTCGTCCAAACGGATCACTGCCCGTTCCGGTTCAGCCTCGCGGAAAATCTGCTCTAGTTCGTGGCGTACGCGGTCGCCGCTGACCCGTTTTAAGAGTGGCAGCGCGTCGGTGATCAGTTCTTCGCTACGTGGGTCAAGGTGAAATCCCATCCGGCTCTCCAGCCGCGCGGCCCGCAGCATGCGGGTGGGGTCATCCACAAAACTGAGGCTATGCAGCACGCGGATGATGTCGCTCTGGAGGTCGGCTTCGCCACCGTAGAAGTCCAGGAGTTCACCCCAATGGTCTGGATCGAGGCGGATGGCCAGGGTGTTGATGGTGAAGTCACGGCGGTGGAGGTCCTGCTTGATCGAACTGCGCTCCACCTGCGGCAAGGCGGTAGGGTGGGTGTAGAACTCGGTGCGCGCCGTCACGAAATCCACGTTGGGCGGTAGTTTGTTGTGTGCGACGCTGCCGGTGACCTGTCGCCATACGCGCTGCGAAAGTAGCCACTTGGCGGTGCCAAAACGCTTGTGAGTGCGTACCCGGCCCCCCAGGTCGGCGGCCAGGCGACGCGCCAGCGTGATTCCGTCCCCCTCAATGACCATGTCCACGTCCACGATGGGATTGCCCAGTAGCAGGTCGCGCACCAGCCCGCCGACGAAGTAGGGAACGTACCCCATCTCGTGGGCCGTCTGCGAGATGCGGCGTACCAGAGCAAGCACCGAGCCCGAGAGAGCCTGCTCCAGCAGCGCGGTGATTTCACGGCGGCGGGGTGGAGTGGGGGGCGTGCCCCATAGCGTGATCAGGTCAGTACGGGTGACCACCCCGACGATGTGGTCGCCTTCGACGACGGGGATCTGGCCCCAGCCGCTTTCGATCATCAACCGTTGCAGGCGCTCTACCGAATCGTGACCGCTGACGGTGACGCTGCCGGCCTCCATCACCTGGGTGACAGAGACGCCGGCCATCTTGAATTGCAGCGCCCGGTCCACGGCCCGGCGGGTCAGGAGCCCGATCACGTGCTCCCCCGCGACGACCGGGTATCCCTCGTGACCGGTGCGCCGCATGCGATCAGCGGCGTCGGCGACCGTGTCCTCAGGAGAGAGCACCTGCACGCCCCGGGACATCACTTGAGCGACGGTGACACCGGGTTGCACGACTTCTGGTAGCAGACGCAGCAGTGTCTCATACACTGTCTGTAGCGGACGGTTGCGGATGAGCGCAGCAGCCGCACGCTTGTGCCCCCCGCCACCGAAGCGTCCGGTCACGACGGAGACGTCAATATCGTCGGTGCTGCTGCGGGCGACGAGTTGGACGTGTCTATCAAGGGCGACGAGCACAAACAGCGCCGCTGGCTCCAGCAGTTCGCGCAGTTTATGAGCCAGCGTCGAAATCTCCTCCTCGAACTCCGGCGCTTCGGCACAGGCGACGATGACCGTGTGTCCCTCGATCTCGTGGGATTCACCCTGTTCCAGCAACCGCTCGTAGAGTTCGCGCTGCTTAGGCGTGAGGGGGTGGTGGAGGAACTCGTTGACGACGGCGAGGCAGGCACCCTGTTCCATCAGCCAGGCCGCCGCATGCACGTCACGTGCGGTCGTCCCTGGGTACGAAAGAGAGCCGGTGTCTTCGTGGATGCCTAGCAGTAGCAGCGTGGCTTCGATACCGGTCAGTTTGAGGGAACGCGCTGAAATCTCCTCGAGCAGCAGCGTGGTCGTGGCCCCTATGGGCTCGCCGGAGTAAGTCCAGTTGGGAGGTAGTTCGCGGTCGAGTTCGTGGTGGTCAATGACGTCCACCAGCAGGTCGCGCCTCATGCCCTTGAGCGTGGTCAGACTCTGCGTATCCACTAAGATGGCACGCCTGATCTTGCGGCGGCGGGGGAGATCGTCGGGCTCAATGAAAGGAAGTTCAGCGCCATAGAGGGCCAGGAAGGCCCGCCCGTTGCGGTTGATGCGGCGAGGCAGCACGGGGGTGGCAGCCGGGAATAGTTTGCTCGCCCCCAGCAGGCTGGCGATGGCGTCAAAATCCGCGTTTTCGTGGGTCAGGATGACTTGCACGGTGGATGCTCCCTCCCAGGTACTGATTATAGGCAACCTGGCGAGGAGGTCAAGCGGGAGGCACTACAACGGACAAAGACAACAGCAGCAGACTGGAAAGGCTGCACTACATCTCCACCAATACCTTCAGTGTTCCCGGCCGGGCGGCGTGTTCGAACGCGGCCAGTGCCTCGCTCAGCGGGTAGCGGGCCTGGATTAGTGGGGCTACGTCCACCAGCCCCCGCTCCAGCAGCCGCAGCGCTGGCGCGAATGGTCCGCAGCGGGAGCCGACTAGCGTCACCTCATCCACCGCGATCATCGTCAGGACTTCGGCGAGTCTAGTTGAGTCGTCGGCGTCAAGAGAGACGTGGTAGGTGGACTTCAGCACGATGGTGCCTCGCGGGCGGACGAGCCTCCGTGCTGCCGCGTATCCTTCAGCGCGGCCGGTTGCCTCAATGGCCAGGTCGGCTCCGGGCTTGACTGATTCATCTCCCACTGCTGTGGGGATGCCACGCTGTGCCAGGATGTTCAGTTTCTCCCGATGATGCCCGACGACGGTCAGGTTGCAGCCGGTGAGCGCCAGCACCTGCGCGCAGAGGAGCCCCAGTTTGCCGTCGCCCAGCACGACGACGCGGTTGGTGGGGCGCACGTGTACCTGCTGGATGATCTCACAGGCGGCGGCGAGTGGCTCGGTGAAGACGGCGACTTCGTCGGGGAGGGAATCGGGCACGGGGAGGAGGTTGTGGATGGGCAGTGTCAGGTATTCGGCGAAGGCCCCGTCGCGGCCGGCGATGCCTAGCGTGGTGCGGTGGGGACAGTGGGTGGGGCGGCCAGCCCGGCAGGTGGGGCAGTCGCCGCAGGCGGCATTGATCTCGCCCACCACGCGACGACCCTCCCATTTCTCCGCGCCCGGCGCTCGCTCCACCACCCCGACGAACTCGTGACCGGGGATGCCACGAAACTGCATGTATCCTCTCACCAGTTCCAGGTCGGTGTTGCAGATGCCGGCCACGCTCACGCGGATGAGCGCCTCACCAGCCGGTGGCTCTGGCGTGGGGTAGTCTGCTACCAGTTTCAGTTCCGTGTCAAGTAGCAGGGCATGCATATACTCACCTACTCATCTACTCATTTACTCACTACTCACGCCGTCGCCCTTGCCACAGCGCGCCGGGTGGCGGCCTTCTCCCAGACAACCAGCAGCGGCACAGCGATGAAGATGGCAGAATAGGTCTCGCTGACCATGCCGACCAGCATGGTGGCGATGAACGGCCTGATGGACGTCCCGCCGAAGATGATGACGGCGAGCATCACGAACATAGCGTTAAGTTGCGTCGCCAGAGAGCGGTGGATGGTCTCCAGGATGGAGCGGTTGACCACTGTCTCGTAGGGTTCCGTTTTGTGTTTGGGGATGTTCTCGCGGATGCGGTCGAAGACGACGATTACGTCCTGCACCGAAAAGCCGATGACTGTCAGGATGGCGGTGAGGAAAAGAGCGTCCACCTCCCACCCGACGACGATGCCCATCAGTGCGTAGAAGCCGAAGGCGATGATCAGGTTGTGAAGCATTCCTGCGATGGTGCACACGCCGTAGCGGAAAGCATGGGGCACACGCCGGAAGGAGAACCACATAAACACCACGATGATGAGTGCAGCGACGAGTATTGCCAGCCCTGCAGCACGGGCCACTTCGCTGCCCACGGCCGGCTCTACCGTGTCGAAGGTCAGAGCATCACGGTCTATTTCCCCAACTTGTTCTTCCAGTGTGGTCAGGAGGTTGCCGACCTCGTTGGCCGTGACCTCGCGCGTGCGTACCTGCCAGGTGCGTTCCTCCGGTGTTCCCCGTGGTTGCACGATGGCGCTCTCCAACCCGTAGTTCACAAAGACGGCACGGATGTCGTCTTCGCTCACGGGTTGATCAAACTTGAGCACGAAGATGCTCCCGCCAGTGAAATCAATGCCGAGCCGCATAGGCTGACCGAACTGCATAGCCGAGACAACCATCGCGGTGATGCTCAACGCGGTCAGGGTAGCCGAAAGTAGGAAGTACCAGCGTCGTTTTTCTACGATGTTGAACATTATTATACCCCCAGCAACCACTTGCGCTCGGAGATCTGTTGGCCGGCCGAGGCAGCAACCTGGCGTACGAAAGTGCGTGTGGCGAACACAGCCGTGAAGATGTTGACGATTGTACCGATGGCCAGCGTGATGGCGAAGCCCTTGACGATGCTGGCCCCGAAGTTGGTGCCGAAGAAGAAGAGGATGGCGCAGATGATGAGCGTCGAGAGTTGCCCGTCGCGGATGGAGGGCCAGGCGCGACTGAAGCCTATCTCGATGGCAGTCATCATACTCCTTCCTCGTCGCAGTTCCTCCTTCATGCGCTCAAAGATGAGGATGTTGGCGTCTACTGCCATCCCCGCCGAGAGGATGAAGCCGGCGATGCCGGGTAGTGTGAGCGTGATCGGCGCTAGTTTGTAGAGCGCGAAGTTGATCAGTACGTAGATGATGAGCGCGACGTCGGCCAGGCCGCCTGGCAGCCGGTAGTAAATCAGCATAAAGAGTAGTACGATAACCAGCCCGATCACTCCGGCGCGGATGGATTTCTGCACCGATTCGGCGCCCAGTGTTGCCCCGATGCGATTAAAACTCTCCACCCGCAGCGGGACGGGGAGCGCACCGTAACGCAGTTGGAGTGCCAGTTGGCGGGCTTCATCGAAGGTGAATTTGCCGGAGATAGAGGCCTGGCCGCTGGGGATGGGCTGCTCCACCACCGGGCAGGAAACGACAGTTTTGTCCAGCACGATGCAGAGATGTTGTCCCACGTGAGAGGCGGTGTAATCGGCGAATATCTGAGCCTCGTCGGGCTCTAACTCGAAGGGGATGGCGTACTCGCCTTGCTGGGGGTTGAGGCCTACGTTCTTTAATCCGGCACCGGTGAAGATGGTTTCGTATACCACCCCGCCGGGCGACGGTGTGGGCTCAGTGGGTGTGATGGGGCTGCCGGCGGTGGGGAAGAGTTCGTCAGGTACAGTGGGGACCACTTCTGCTCCAGGTGGCGTGATCTGGGGTCCTCCCAGTGTTGTCGTGATGACGGTCCCAGGCAGCAGACGTATGGGACCGGCGTCAACGAACTCCAGTAGCGCGGTGCCCTTGATTGTCTCTACCGCCTGCTCAGGGTTCTCAATGCCGGGTAACTCGACGATGATGCGGCGCTCGCCCTGTGCCTGCACGACCGGCTCAGTCAGCCCCATACCGTTGATGCGGTTCTCGACGATGCGGCGGGCGGTTTCCATTGAGGCCGTGTCGAGTTCCTGTCCTTCGGGCACGTCGGCGGCCAACAGAACCTGGAGACCTCCTTGCAGGTCGAGCCCCAACCGCAACGCGATGTCCCGCTGATTTACCGGTCGCCAGAAGAGCAGGTTCTTCACATAGTCTGGATGCTCGATGTTCAGGTCCACGTACAGGGCCACGAGGGCGATGAGTATGATGGCGGCGAGTTGCCAGGTCTTGGATTTCTTCATAGCGTTCCTTTCGATGGGTATGTCACAGGCGTGGGGGATTATAACCGGGTGGGGCGGTTGTGTCAATCTGGCGAAGTGATCCGCGTGCCCGCGAGCAGCGTGGCGTCGAGCAGCGCGTGGGCCAGCAGTCCCGGCTCGGCGCCGGAGAGAATGTGCACGCACGTCTCCGGGTGGCGCTGTACCAGTTCGACCATACGCGCCACCTTATCCGCCATGCCGCCGGTGACATCCACGCCCTCAGAGCCGGACAGTGTCTTACGCAGGGTGGGGAAGTTGGCTGGCGTGATATGCAGTACCACGGCGGCATCTGGGTCTGGGCCAAGCACGCCGTCCACTTCGCCCAGCAGCAGGATGCGGGCCGGGCGCAGTTCGTGGGCCAGGTAGAGAAAGATGTCCTCGGTGGAGATGATGGTGCCGCCGCGCACATCGTCCAACGCTACGTCCCCGTAGACCAACGGCACGAGTCCCCGCGCCAGCGCTGAGTGGATCGGGCGCACGTCCATGTACTCCAGCGCGCCGTCGTGGCAGCGGGCGGAGGCGGAGGGCTGCAGGCTCAATACTGGGACACCGGCCTTGAGGAACGCATCGGTGACGATGTGGTTGAGGCGGGCGGCCGCGGCGGCCACCTCGACGTAGCCGTGCCACTGGGAGGGCGTGCGTACTCCTTGCCGCGTGCCGTAGGGCCTGGCGGCCCAGTGGCCGAAAGAGCCGGACCCGTGGCCGATGAGGAGAGTCAGATCGGGGAAGGCGTCAAGGGCCTGATACACTTCGCCGGCCAGCCGCGCGATGACCTCGTGCCGGGCGGTATAGGCGCGCATCTTGTCGGTGATGAGGGAACCGCCGAGTTTCACGAATACAACAACGGAGTGAGAAATAAACGGATTAACGGAATGGGAAGTGAATGGAGTCTTGTTAGTCATGAGTGGGTTCGGCTTACAGGGCGATTCTCACGGGTTGGATGTGCAGGCGGGTGCCATGGAAGTTGGCCAGTAGGCCGAGTTGCAGGCCAAGTGTGTGCAGGTGGCGCTTGAGGCGCTGTTGGTGTGCTTCGGTTGTGGACTTCAGGGCAAAGGCGGCGACGGCGATTTGACCTTCGACGACGATGAGGCGACATTCGTCCTGACCCAGGTAGTGCCCGTGAAACTCGACCGGTATATGCTTGTGGTAATGATAGGGGATGACTTGCCGTCGAAGTTCGACCATCGTGGCGCGGCGGTAGACCTGGTGCAGGAAGCCCGGGCCAAGTGTGAAGTGGACACGGTGGAGGGCTTCGTAGAGGGCGGCGCTGATGTCAGGATAGAGGAGATTTGTCGCAAGGTCTCGTGACTCCCAGACAAACTCCGGCTGGCGTTCTCGCAGGAAGTTAGGCAATCGCTCCACCTCAAGCGAGGGCGCGCCGAAGTTAGCGATCAGAGCCAGGTCCGCGTCTGTTACTTTCAGGTACGAAATGGCCTGTGCCTTGTGAAGCGGCGTGATGACTGGCGTTACTTTGAGGTCCAGAATAGCCTTCAGTCCGTCTATACAGAAATCGGGGATGTATAGTCCTATTCGTTCTCCTTCGTAGAAGACCTCGAAGTTCTTCTGTGGTTCGAATGAGATGGGAGCCTCCTGAAAACCGATTTCAACTGCGTCTTGGTAGAACTCCTCGGGCAGCATAGGTTTCAGTTCATAATGCATGTCCATCAGCACCCCACGGACCCTGTAAGTCAGTTCCGCATGAATTAACTTACTCATATTCCATTCCGTTTCTTTCTCATTCCGTTGTTGTAATCGTAGTACAAATCACCCGCACCGCCCCCGCCTCTCTCAGCGCCTCTGCCACTTCCTCGGCGAAGTCATCCTCCACCAGCGCGATAATATTCCCACCTCGGCCAGCCCCCGAAAGTTTGGCTCCCAGCGCGCCAGCGAGACGGGCTGTTTCCACCAAATCGTTCAGTTCCGGCGATGAGACACCCAGTTCAATCAGCAGTGCATGGTTCTCGTCCATCAGTGGCCCCAATGTGCCAACGTCGCCGGTCTCAATTGCCTGCCGGGCCTCGTCGGCGAGGTCGCCCATCTGGTCGAATAGGGCGTCGTAGCGAGCGGGGTTGCGGTCGCAGGCCCGGCGCACGGACTCTACGACTTTCCTGGTAGGGCTACGACTGCCGGTGTCGCCGATGAGTAGGGTAAAAGACTCGCCGACGGTCAATCGCTCGACGTGATGCCCACGCACGAAGTAGACGGGCTGCTCGTAGGCGACAACGGTGTTATCAATCCCACTGGGCGTGCCGTGGTGGATCTTCTCTACCTCGAAGACGAGCGCACTGACATCTTCTGGTTTCAGTGTATGGCCCAGAGAGGTTGCCAGGGCACGGACAAGCGCCGTGGAGACGGCGGCCCCGCTGCCCAGTCCACTCGCGATGGGGATAGTGGAACTGACGGTGAGGGTGGCGTCGGGCTCGGGGGCGGAGAGGTGGTCCAGCGTGAACCGTGCGGCGGCGGCCAGCGGCTCCTCCTGTGGTGCTGTGGCCAGGGAGATGCTTTTCCCCACATCGGGGGCGACGAGTGTGAGGCCGCTGCCGGGCGGGGCTGGCTTGACCGTGGCGGTGGCCCGCACCTGCGTGACGGGCACCGCGATGGCTGGTCGCCCGTAGACGACAGCGTGTTCTCCAAAGAGGATGACCTTGCCCGGGGCAGAGGGCTGGAGTGATACAGATGGCATCTTCGACCTCCTCTATAGTCTGATCCACCAGCAAGTGACTGACTATCTCAGGGCAAATGTCTAAAAAGATCTCTTGTCAAAGGAAAGATTGATGCGACTAACGCCCTGTATCCGCCCAAGTTCGCGAATGAACTTCTCGCTCTTATCCACGTCTTTGAGGGTGACATGGAAGGAGAGCTCAAGCAAGCCTCCACCTTTGCGTGACTTCACGTTGATAGGCTTATACCGCTTACAGTACTTTCCTAAAACTGGCAAGTAAGGGGCTTCTTCCTCTCCATCTTCCTCTCCAGATGGCGAAAACTGAAGCGAGAACTCTAGTCTCCTTGCATAGGTGTGACTAACTCGTGAGAGAATGTACGTAACGATACCAATAAACATGGTGCCTGTGATGGCGGTCGAGTACAGGCCTACCCCCGCTGCCATGCCTGCCGCCAGAGAAAAGAAGATGAAAACGGTATCCTCTGGATCCTTAATAGCCGTGCGGAATCGAATGAGGGACATTGCGCCGACGAGCCCAAAAGCGCGAGCAAGGTTATTCCCAATCACCATGACGACAATAGCCGTTATCATTGGGAGTGAGACTATGGAATTGACAAATCTAGTGGAATAGCCTGGTTCTGTGTGGGTCCAACGGTAGACAAGCGCAATGAGAAAGCCACACGCTAGCGCTACAGTCAGGGGTCCGGTGACTTGACTAATGCCAAGGAGTATGTCTTGATAGTCTTGGAACATGCTCATTGTGAAATACTCCAAACTTCAAAATCTTGAGAGTGAGAGGTCGTGTGGTGTTCTATCCCAGGAAGTACATCACGATGACGACGGTCAGGCCCCACAGGATGACCGTGACCTGCAGTGGCCGATCGGAGAGCGCAATCTCGTCGGGCGCGGCGGTGATGCCTTTGCTGTGGATGAGGTACAGGTAGCGGAAGATGCCATACAGGACGAAGGGGGTGGTCAGCATCATGGCGTGGTTGGCGGGCAGATTAGGGGCGGAGAAGGTGTAGAAAGCGTAGGTCACCAAGATTGAGGCGGTGACGATGCTCATCATTTCATCGAGCAGAGGCAGGTTGTAGTCCTGCAGGCTGGAGCGGTGGCTGTCGGCGTTCTCCTTCAGCAGCATAAGTTCGCCGCGCCGCTTGCCGAGGGCCAGGAAGAGAGCCAGCACGGTGGTGAAGACGTACATCCAGGGGGAGAAGCGCTCGGCCTCCACCAGGGGGACGCCGGAGGCCACCCGTAGTACGTAGCCCGCCGCGATGATCATTACATCAAGGATGACGACTTGCTTGAGCCAGAAAGAGTAGGCGATTTGCAGTACGAAGTAACTCGCCAGGATCGCACCGAAGAACGGGTCGAGGAGCGCGGCCAATGGTAGAATCACCAGCGGGATGAGCACGGCTGCCACGAGTGCGGTGCTCCTGGGGAGTTGGCCCGAGGGAATGGGGCGGTGGCGTTTCTTGGGATGGAGACGATCCTTCTCCGCGCCTGCCAGATCGTTGATGATGTACACGCTGCCTGCTATCAGGCACCACAGCACAGAGCCGGCAATGGTCGGCAGTAGGTAGGTGGGCTTGAATAACTTGACGTCGAACAACAGCGGGATGAAAACGAATCCATTCTTGACCCACTGTTTGGGCCGCATAGTTTTGATCAGGCCACGAATCACGGTCACGACCTCCCGAAAGATGCTGTCGCTCAACACGGTACTGCAATGGTATTGGCGGAAGGTAAAGATGCTGTAAAAGTGATGTCAATGTTACATTGGAACCCCAGGGCGCGGGACGGCCTCGTGCCAGGTTATTAGATGATACCAGAGATACCCGATTTCGGCAAACGCTTGCCTTTGTACCGTTTTTGCGGTATGCTAGTGGAGTACAGTTCAAAGTCTAGGGTGGGATGAAAAAGAAGCGGTCGAAGAATCGGTTGGACGTCCTGCTGGTCGAGCGGGGGCTGGCGGAGAGCCGGGCGCAGGCCCAGCGGCTGATCCGCGCTGGCCTGGTGCGCGTGGAGGGGCAGGTGGCCGACAAGCCCGGCACCCGGGTGGCGACGAATGTCGAAATCACGCTGCAGGCCCGTCCGCGCTTCGTGAGCCGGGGCGGGGAAAAACTGGAGGCGGCGCTGGTGTGCTTTGGGCTGGACGTGACCGGCGCGGTGGCCGCCGACGTGGGGGCTTCCACCGGCGGCTTCACCGACTGCTTGCTCCAGCACGGGGCTCGCCGCGTCTACGCCATTGACGTGGGCTATGGCCAACTGGACTGGCGGCTGCGGAACGACCCCCGCGTGGTAGTGATGGAGCGCACCAACGCCCGTTACCTGGAGGATTTGCCGGAACCGGTGGACGTGGTTACTGCCGACGTGTCGTTTATCTCATTGCGGTTGATTTTGCCGATGGTGGTGCGCTGGTTTACCCCCCCCCGGGCCCCCCCCGCGGCGGGGGGGGGGGGGGGGGGTGTGGGGGGGGACAGCGCGGGCGGGCGCGGGGGG
>JAUWNP010000289.1 GCA_030612585.1 Anaerolineae bacterium | reverse complement strand
CGAAGAGACGCTTGATGCGCCGCTGGAGCGCGATCAGCGTCGGGTCCATCACCAGCGGCAGGTAGTGCGCGCGCTTGGAGCCGATGCCGTGTTCCCCGCTGATGGTCCCACCCAACCGGGCGACCACCTTGTACAGGTCTGCGAGAATCACCGGCAGTTTCGCCTGCCACTCCTCCATTGAGGTCTCCGGTCGCTTGACGATCGTGGCGTGGAGGTTGCCATCCCCGGCGTGGCCGTAGCAGGGGATCAGCACGTCGTATTGCTGGGAGAGGTGCTCCAGTTCCGGCATCAGGTCGGGAATCTGCGCCAGGGGCACGACGATATCCTCCAGGCTTTGCACCGGGCAGACGGTCTTGAACGCCTCCGCCATGTCCTGCCGGGGACGCCAGATCCTTCTTTCGGCGGGCGGAGTGTTACCCACGTAGACGTCCAGCGCCCCGGCCTCCAGGCACAGGTCAACGATGGTATTGTACTCTGCTTCAACTTGGCTCTCGCTGTAGCCATCCACTTCGATAAGCAGCATAGCGCCGATGTCAGGGTGGGGGGGGCGTTCTCCGATGTGGTCGTAGGCGGTTTGAACCGAGAGGCGATCCATGAACTCAACGGAGGTGGGGATGATACGTCCCTGTGTCATGATTCTGGGCACCGCCCCAATGGCGGTTGGTACGTCCGCAAAGGGTATCAGCAAGACCGCCCTGGCTTTAGGCAAGGGCAGCAGCCGGAGGATGATGCGGGCGAAAATGCCCAGTGTCCCCTCCGACCCGACCATCAGGTGCAGGAGGTCGTAGCCGGTGACGTCCTTGACTCGCTTGCCGCCCAGTTGCACAATCTCACCGGTAGGCAGCACCACCTCCAGCCCCAGCACGTAGCGCCCGGTGACGCCGTACTTGATGGCCCGGCCGCCGCCGGCGGTTTCGGCCACGTTGCCGCCGACGAAGCAGGTCTCCACGCTCATCGGGTAGCCAGCGTAAAAGAGCCCATACTCACCGACCGCCTCATTGATATCGTTGGTCACCACGCCCGGCTCAACCACGACCACCATGTTCTCCCGGTCAATCTCCAGGATGCGGTTCATCCGCTCTAGCGAGAGCAGGATGCCGCCGTAGACTGGCACCGCGCCGCAGGAAAGCCCCGATCCAGCGCCGCGCGGGGTGACCGGGATGTGCTCCCGGTTGGCCAGCCGCATTATCTCGGCGATCTCGGCAGCCGTGTCTGGCTTGACCACGGCCTCGGGCATACTGGCGTGCTCGGCGCCAGCGACCTCGTCGTGTGCGTAATCCAGCATACGCTCCGGTTCGCTGTAGATGACGTGCCGCTCCCCGGCGATGGCCCGCAACTGGGTGGCGATAGCCAGGGTAACGGGCCGGTAATGGTGCTCTGCGATGTCCTGAACCATCAGATCGGCATCCGCCATAGTTATTCCCTCCTTATCCACATTGATTATATCATAATGTAAAGAAGCGGCCACCCAGAGGGCAGCCGCTTCTTTGTGTGATGCCCCTGGCGCGATTCGAACGCGCGGCCTTGAACTTAGGAGGTTCCTGCTCTATCCTGCTGAGCTACAGGGGCCTATTTTGATTATAACACGCTCCCCGCAAGGGGGCAAGCATAAGGGTGTTATCAACAGTACGATACTCGCTTTCAGGACCAAATACGCTGCCTAAACCTCGGAGGTCTAAATGGTGGTCTGCTGCTTGGGAAACTCGTTGCAGGATGCTGGTTGCTGGATGCGGGCTCGTCGCTTGTGCGATGCGGTGCATGGTATTATACTTTGTGGGAGAAGCCGGACAGTAACGGATTTTTGCGCTTCGCGTCTGCAACCGTAGCGCGGCATCTGCGTAGTAGGAAGATGAACAAGCGTGGATAAAGGAGGTGCGGGATGAATCAGCGCAGTGGCTTGAGCGGGTGTCAGGTTGCGGGAATCGTCTCGGCGATTCTCTTGGTTACTGCTGGGTGCATGGTGGCGGGGTTGGTGTTGGGCGGCGGGATTGGACTCGTCGCCGGTGGGACGGCCGGCTATGCCATCGGGCGTAGCCAGGCTGCCCGCACCGCACCTCACGTCGAGGCGCCGTTGCCACATATCCCCGGCGACGAGGGATGGATGCCGCCCGAGGAGGCCCCGGATATGGAGATGCGCCCCTACCTGGGGGTGCGCTACGAGACAGTCGAAGAAGGGGCGCGGATCGTGGTCGTGGAGCCCGGCAGCCCGGCCGATCAGGCTGGCCTGCGTGAGGGGGACGTGATCCTGGCCGTGGACGGGGAGCCGGTCGGCGAGGGACACCCCGACCTGACCGCTCGCATCCTGGAACGCGAGCCCCGGGACGAGGTCGAGTTGCGCGTGCAGCGGGACGGCGAAGAACTGGAACTGGAGGTCACGCTGGCCGGTCAGTTCCCATTCGAGTTGCCTCGCCCGCCGGAGGGATGGCCGTTGCCCCCAGAGTGGGAGTCGCCCCAGCAGCGGCCCTATCTGGGCGTGCGTGTCCACCAACTGGAGGAGGGCGCGGAAGTGCTGGAGATTGTCCCGGAGAGCCCCGCCGAGAAGTCGGGCCTGCACGAAGGCGACCTCATCCTGGCGGTGGACGACGACGAGGTGACCCTCGAGACGCCGCTGGTGGGCCTCATCACCGACCATGAGCCAGGCGACACGGTGACCTTAACCGTCGAGCGAGACGGTCAAGAGCGGGGGATCGAAGTCGAGTTGGGCGAGTGGCTGGTCCTGGAGGAGCCAGGAGAGATGTGGGAAGGGTAGTGCTCTCACGTCCATGCCCAACCTGTGACTACAGCGTGCAGACACAGGCTGTCACCGCCTGGCATATACCCTCATCAGTTCTGCCTGGGCCAAGACGTGTCTTTCCATCGCCCGGAGCAGTTGCTTCTTGCTCGCGCTGGCAACCAGGTCGAGCACCGTATCCAGGGCATAGAGTTTGAAGAAGTAGCGATGGGTGCCTCTGGGTGGGCATGGACCACCGTAGCCCAGCCGCCGCCAACTATTCCGGCCGTGCTGGCTGCCGTCGGGTAGGTCAGCGTCCGGGGGGATGGCTTCGGGCAGGCCACGGGTTTCGGCTGGCAGGTTGTAGAGCACCCAGTGAACCCAGGTGCCTATCGGTGCGTCAGGGTCGTCGGCGATGAGAGCAAGGCTTTGAGTACCCTGGGGCGGGTCGCTCCAACGTAGCGGCGGTGAGATGTTCTCGCCGTCGCAGGTGTATTTGCGGGGAATTGGCTCCCCGTGGGCAAAAGCAGGACTCGTCAGTTCGAAAGACATAGCTTAACCTCCTCGTAAATTCTCATGGGTGGGGCTAAGATTTGCAGCCTGTGCAGTTAAGACCTCCGAGGTCTCGTATGGCCTTGGCGCGACCAGAAATTCACGACAAAAGCAACGTGGGTTGCCTTCGTGAGGCTCTGTCGGAGACCTAGGAGGTCTGAGCTGGTGGGCTAATTGCACAGGTCGAAAATTCGTGGTAGTGACGACTTTAGTCGTTCCAAGCGACTGAAGTCGCTACTACCTCCCTCAACACAATGCGCACGTCCACCGCCCAGGTCCCTTCCCCGGCTTGCCCCACGATGAGCGGGTTCAGGTCCACCTCTGCCACCTCCGGCAGGTCGGCCATCAACTGGGCCACCCGGCGCAGTGCCTCCACCGCTCCTTTAATATCGCGCGGTCCCTGTCCTCGCACGCCTGCCAGTAGCCGTCCCGCTGCAGTCTCGGCGACCATCTCGCGGGCCTCGGCTCTGGTCAGCGGCGCCAGCCGGAAGGCCACGTCCCGCAGCACCTCGACGTAGGCCCCGCCCAGGCCGAACATCACCAGCGGGCCAAACTGCTCGTCCCGCTGTGCGCCGACGATGACCTCCAGCCCCGCCGGCACCATTGCCTGTACCATCACCTGCCGCCCCGGCCTCACCATACGCTCGCAGGCGGCCTGCACGGTGCCACCACCGGTCAGGCCCAACGCCACACCGCCCACGTCCGCTTTGTGCACCACCCCCGGCGCGACTAATTTGAGCGCCACCGGGTATCCGAGTCGCTCTGCCAGCGATGCTGCCTCCTCTGCAGTCGCAGCCAGGCCGGAGGGAGGCGCCAGCAGGCCGTAGGCCTCCGCCACCTCCGCCCCCGTCTGTGGGTTCAGGACGTGCTCCCCGGCGGCCTGCGCTGCTCGCACCAGTGCCAGCGCACGGTCCCGATCCACTCCCACCACCGGTTCCAGGTCCGGCACGGGCCGCGTCTGCACCTGGGCGTAGTGCCAGAGCGCCCCCAGGCCGAGGGCGGCGCGGGCAGGGGTCAGATAGTGGGGCACGTGGTGGGCGTGGAGAGTGCGCGCCGCCGCCCGGATGCCACCGCCGCCGGAGATGCAGCAGAGGACGGGTTTGTGAGCCCCGTTAGCTGCCCGCCCCACCGGTTCGGCTACCTCCGCTGGAGAGGTGATCGCCTGGGGCACGAA
>JAUWNP010000222.1 GCA_030612585.1 Anaerolineae bacterium | reverse complement strand
GAGAATAACGTAGACAGAGGAAATGAGCAATGGGATATCATCCTCGCACTTACTGGACGGAAGTTGCGGAGAGAATCCAGGCCCGCGGCTTACGGAACCTCGTAGCTGGAGATGACACGCCCTTCTATAGATATAAGCGCGCCAGATTTCTCGAAGAGTTTATGGAGATTAACTTTCGGGACAAATCGGTCTTAGAAGTTGGCTGTGGGCCTGGTGGGAATTTGGAAGTAGTACATAGTGCCAGTCCAAAGAGACTGGTGGGTTGCGATATATCCTGGAAAATGATTGGTCTTGCTACCCGAAACTTGCAAGCCATACTTCCCGATGTCGAACTTGTTCTTACAGACGGTGTGACTTTACCATTTGAAGATAAGAGCGTGGATATCATATATACTGTCACCGTATTGCAGCACAATACAGACGAAGAAATGCTTACCAATCTTATGCGAGAAATCTGTAGAGTTACCAAGGAAAAGGCCTTCCTCTTTGAAGATACATCTGACAAAGTAAAGGCTGGCACATCATGGGCTGTAAGGCCAGTCGGCTATTATCAAACTATCATGGAGAAACACGGCTTCAAACTCACAAAAGTCAAGTATATCAGTATACTCGTCAACCGTTTGGCCTCGGCAGTTATTCTGAGATTGACGAGCCCTAGAAACCGAAAAGAAGGTGAGCCGATTCCTCCTATGACAGCCGTTTGCCAAAGGACTTGCCTACCTCTTACGCGTCTGCTCGATAGGCTTTTCACCGAGCGAAGAGGTCTTACAAAGATGCTTTTTGAACAAAGAGCATAAACATTGCGGTCGGCCAGAGCGACGACGTCCCCCATGTCGCCGTCGCTCGCCCAATCAATTGTTACTACTTGACCGGTGGAATCGGGCATGTCGTGTCAAACCTTGACATCTCTCCATTCTGGAGTAGAATTAGGGTAGGTGGTCATGGGGCTGTAGCTCAGATGGGAGAGCGCTACAATCGCACTGTAGAGGTCAGGGGTTCGAGTCCCCTCAGCTCCACCAGCATCGCCTCAGCGTGGGCCCGTAGCGCAGTTGGGAGCGCACCACAATGGCATTGTGGGGGTCGAGGGTTCGAGTCCCTCCGGGTCCACCTCGTCACATTGAAAGGCAACGAACAGGAGTAGTAGGCCATCTCCGCAGCGAGCCGGGAAAAACCTGGTGGAAGCCCGGCAACCGGCGCCCAGGGGGAGCGCCATACAAGGCCAAACTCGCCTGGGAGCCGCGTCGGCGAAAACGAACATCCAGCAACAAGCGACCAGTTAGTAGCCGATGACGACTGGCCCCCGTTAGTAGGCCAAGAGCGGGAAGCATCCTGTGTATCCGGGATGCTCTCCAATCAGGGTGGTACCACGGAGTGCCCCTTCGTCCCTGAGACGAAGGGGTTTTTTGTAATTAAGCGAGGGGAAGAACAGCATGAGCATCAAACCTACACCCTGGATCTGGTTCAACGGCAATCTGGTGCCCTGGAACGAGGCGCAGGTGCACGTTTTCGCCCACGCGCTGCACTACGGTTCCAGCGTCTTCGAGGGAATCCGCGCCTACGGCACCTCCCGTGGCCCGGCAGTAGTCGGCCTGGAACTCCACGTGCGCAGACTGTTCGACTCGTGCAAGATCTACCGCATGCCGATCCCATACAAACCGGATGAGATCTCCCAGGCCATCCTGGAGACGATTCGGGCCAACGAACTCCAATCCTGTTACATCCGCCCGCTGGTCTTTCGCGGCGTGGACGTGATCTCTCTCGATCCAAGATCCTGCCCCGTCGAAGTGACCATCGGCACGATAGCGATGGGACAGTTCCTGGGCGAAGAAGCGCTAAAGGAGGGGATTGACGCCGGGGTGAGCACCTGGCAGCGTATGGCTCCGAATACCCTCCCGGCGCTGGCCAAAATAGGCGGACAGTACATCAACTCGCAATTGATCGCGATGGAGGCCCACAACCGGGGTTTTGCAGAGGGTATCGCGCTAAACGTCGCCGGTTACGTCAGTGAAGGCAGCGGGGAGAACATATTCATCATGAAAGACGGCGTGCTTTACACACCACCACTGGCAGCATCGCTCCTGGCAGGCATCACCAGGGCATTCGTCATCGAGTTGGCGCGTGATTTGGGATACGCGGTGCAGGAGCAAGTGATCGCCCGCGAGATGCTCTACCTGGCCGACGAAGCCTTCTTCACCGGCACAGCGGCGGAAATCACCCCCATTCGCTCAATAGACAGTATCCCGGTGGGCGAGGGGCGGCGCGGGCCAGTGACGGCTCACCTGCAGGAGCAGTTCTTCGGCATTGTCAGAGGGGAACTGGAGGATCGCTTTGGCTGGATGACGCTGGTGGAAGAGAGGAGAGAAAAGAGAGAGGAGAGAGAAGAGAGAAGAAAGGAGAAAGGGGAGAGGAGAGAGGGGAAGTAAGGTGGAACGAGTGGAACTGGCATCTGGCATCTTCCACCTGCGGAGCGGCTCCAATATGGGACTGGTCGTGCAGGACAGGAAGGGGCTGCTGATCGACGCAGGGCTGGATAAGGACACCGCCCGGCGGGCGCTGCGCGCCGTCGAGAAGGCGGAGGTCTCCCTCGAAGCCGTAGTCATCACCCACGCCCACGCCGACCACTTCGGTGGCGCCTACTTCCTACAGCGCCATCTGGGGATGCCGATCTATGCCCCCCCGCTGGAGGCCGCGATGATGGAGCACCCCATCATTGAGCCGCTTTATCTCTTCGGTGGTGCAGCACCCATCGGGGAACTGTGCCACAAGTTCACGCTGGCCAGGCCATGCCGGATTGACCACATCTTGGAGCCAGGGCCGCTGGAGATTGGTCCGTTCCAGGTGGAGGTGACACCACTGCCAGGCCACTCTCTCAACCAGGTGGGGGTGGCGGTGGGAGAGGTACTCTTCTGCGCCGACGCCCTCTTCCCAGCGGAGACGCTCCAGAAGCATAAGGTGACCTTCTGCGTGGATCTGGACGCCTCGCTGGAGACACTGGAGCGACTGCCAGACCTGCCCTACGCCCACTTCGCGCCGGGCCATGGCCCGGCCTACACCTCCGGCACGGAGATCAAGCAAATTTGCGCCGCCAACCGGGCACGCCTGGAGGAGGTGCGGGAGCAGATCTACGCGGCGTTGGAGGAGCCGCAGGAAACGCCGGCCCTGGTTCAACGAGTGGCCGATCACTTCGGGCTTCGTCTGGCAACGGCGACCGCCTACTTCCTTACCCGGACAACTATCCTTGCCGCCCTCTCCTCGCTGGAGCGGGCGGGGAAGGCGACAACTACGATGAAAGATAACCGGATGTTGTGGCGGAGACAGGAGGCGCAGGAGATAAACAGAGGCTGACGGGAGACTATTCGGGCGTGGCCTATGCCCGAATGCGGCGGTGGTATTCGCCCACCAGCGCGTGCCACAGGTCGGTCGCACCGATGCGGGCAGCCCACTGTTCTATGTAGTCAGAGTCAAGATCATCGCCCTGAACCGTCAACATAGCGGCAATATCCCGCAGGTGCTTGTCTATCCGGCCCGAGAGGTAGTACTTGAGTTTGTAGATGATCACATCTTCGGGTGCGTAGAGGTAAGTCGCGGCCCCGGTGTCTGGGTCATACATCTCTCGCCGCCTCCGGGCCATAGCCGACCGCTCCAGTTCGGTGGGTTCGTCAGGATCAACCAGGAAGATGTCCGCTTTGAACCCACTCTCAGCGTCAATGATGTTAAACGGCTGTTTGTAAATGAAAGCATCCACTATCGCATCAAGGTAAACACAATAGTCGAGGGCCTGAAAAGCAGTCACAAAACGCCCGGCTTCTTCAATGGGCAACCTGACGCTGACGTCAACATCAAAGGTTGAACGTGGTTCGCCATAGCGAGAACTGGCTACCGAACCCCCAATCGCGTACTGAAAGCCGAGGTTCTCCAATGTGGTGATGATGGAATGCAAGAATTCGTCGAAGTCTTCAGTGGGCATAGGTCATTCTGACACGCTCTGCTACCCGATGGCGTAATTCCTGAAAACCGATATCGGGATTATGCGTGAGGATGGAAGCGGCGATGTTCTTCCGTAGCACCCGACAGATCTCAGAGATCATCTGTATGCGCCGTGCTCCCGATAGTCGGCGGAAGATTGCCAACTGCTGCATGTCCAGATCATCAAACACAGCCCGCACGACCGGGGCGAAGTCCTCATATGTAACAAAGATCGCGGTCTGTGCGCTCACATGACGCTCCCGTGGATGGAGTGGCTGGCCTCTATGTTATCATAGATGGTGCAGATACGCAAGGAGAAGAGTACACACGCATACCAGAAGATCGAACCTGGGTAGCAGAAGCGAGGAGAGGAGAGTACGGGGTGCTGTGGCCCAGGCAGTGCCAGGACATGCAATAAGAACTAAAGACGAAACCAAGCAAGGAGGCAGACATGGCTGATTCTTATGTACCCCAAAAGATCGAACTGAAATGGCGGAAAAAGTGGGAGGAAGACCAACTCTACCGTTCCGTGATTGACCACAGCCAACCCAAGCACTACGCACTGACCATGCTCCCCTACCCCAGTGGTGACCTGCACATCGGCCACTGGTATGCAATGTCGCCCTCCGACGTCCGCGCCCGCTACAAACGCATGCGGGGCTACAACGTCCTCTTCCCGATCGGGTTCGACGCCTTCGGCCTGCCGGCCGAGAACGCCGCCATCCAGCGCGGCATCCATCCCCATAAGTGGACGTTGTCCAACATTGGGAACATGCAGCGGCAGTTTAGAAGCATGGGGGCTATGTTCGATTGGGAGCGAGAGGCTATCTCCTGTCTGCCGGGCTACTACCGCTGGACCGAGTGGTTCTTCCTGAAACTGTACGACATGGGTCTGGCCTATCGCAAGAAGTCTCCGGTGGACTTCTGCCCCAAGTGCAACACCACCCTGGCCCGAGAGCAGGTCTGGGGGGAGGATCGCCACTGCGAGCGATGTGGCACGCCCGTCATCAAGAAGGAACTGGAGCAGTGGTTCTGGCGCATCACCAACTACGCCGATGAACTGCTGGACTTTTCAAAGATTGATTGGCCCGAGCGGGTGGTCACGATGCAGACTAACTGGATCGGGCGTAGCGAGGGGGCCGACGTCACCTTCCTCTCCGAGCAGGATGACCCCATCGTCGTTTTCACCACCCGGCCGGACACTCTTTGGGGAGCGACTTTCATGGTGCTGGCGCCAGAGCACCCGCTGGTGGACAAACTGACCGCGCCGCAATTCCAGGAGGAGGTGGAAGAATACAAACGTCAGGCCGCCCGCCAGAGCGAGATCGAGCGGATGTCCACCGAGAAAGAAAAGACCGGTGTCTTCACCGGCGCTTACGCGGTCAACCCGGTCAACAACGAGCGCATCCCCTTATGGATCGCCGACTACGTGATGATGACCTACGGCACCGGGGCCATCATGGCCGTCCCGTCCCACGACGAGCGGGACTTCGAGTTCGCCCTCAAGTTCGGCCTGCCCATCATCCCGGTCATTGATCGGCCCGACGGAGTCGCCAAGAGCCTGGTGTTCCCCGGCTCCGTGCGGGAGGGATTGGCCGACGTACTACGAGCCGAGGGCATCGAATTCGAGGCCGGGCCGGTGGGTGACGTGGGCGAGGGACTATACGTCACGCTGCACGGCGACCAGCAGATTGACCGCTACGTCGAACTGATGCAAGATCATCTCCTACTCAACAACTGGAATGAAATCGTCGGCGCACGCTGGGTCTTCATCTTTGATGACGGTGTTCAGGGATTCAACTCCGTGGAAGCCGACCGCGAGATACTGGCTCGCTGCAAGGAAATCTACCCACCGGTGAGTCACAACCGTACCACCATGGAAATGCTCAACAACCTGCCCTTCTATCGCGACGTACTGTTCCACCACGAATACGGCACGATGATCAACTCCGGCCCCTTCAGCGACACGCCGGGCGACGTGGCGGTCCACAAGGTGACCGAATGGCTGGAGGAACAGGACACCGGCGAGTTCGCCGTCAACTACCGCATACGCGACTGGCTGATCTCCCGCCAGCGGTACTGGGGCGCGCCCATCCCTATGATCTACTGCGACGAGTGCGGCATCGTCCCCGTCCCCTACGAGGACCTGCCGGTGCTGCTACCGGAGGACGCCGAGTTCCTGCCCACTGGCGAGAGCCCGCTAAAGTACCACGCAGGATTCCTGAACACCACTTGCCCCAGATGCGGCGGCCCGGCCACCCGCGAGACGGACACGATGGACACCTTCGCCTGTTCCTCCTGGTACAATTACGCCTACCTGAGCCCATACTACAAAGAGGGCGAGCCGGCCCACGCCGGCTCCACTCCCATTGACCCTGACGAAGCCACCTACTGGCTGCCGGTGGACGTCTACACCGGCGGCATCGAGCACGCCACCATGCACCTGATCTACACCCGCTTCTTCACCAAGGCTATGCGAGATATGGGGGTGGTGGACCTCGACGAGCCGATGACCGTCCTGCGCAACCAGGGCATCATCCTGGGCGAGGACAGCGAGAAGATGTCCAAGAGCCGGGGCAACGTCGTCGCCCCCGACGACCTGGTGGAGCGGTACGGGGCCGATACGCTGCGTGGCTACCTGATGTTCAGTTGGCGCTGGGAGCAGGGCGGGCCGTGGGACTCCCACGGCATCGAGGGGGTCTACCGCTGGCTGTACCGGGTCTGGAACCTGGTGCTGGAGTACCCCCCCCCCCCCCCCCCCACCCGGGGGGGGCGGGGGGGGCGCCCCCCCCCGCCCCCCAGGGGCCGCCTGCGGCCGGGGGCCCACCCAAACAGCCCCCCC
>JAUWNP010000295.1 GCA_030612585.1 Anaerolineae bacterium | reverse complement strand
CAGTTTCCCGTATGCTGGCGCAATCCGGTGAGGGCATTAAAAAGGGTGCTCTTGCCCGTATTGGGATTCCCGGCGACGGCAATTGTTGTGGACATGTTTATTCCTCTCCGAGTAGTTCTTTTACCAAAAGTGTATTGGCTTCGTCCTGACGCAGGGCAACGTTTGCCTTCTTGACGCGGTATTGAAGGGGATCCCCCAGGGGAGCCTCCCTGATCACCGTTACCTCGGCGCCGGGAACAAAGCCCATAGATAGCATACGCCGCTGAAGCTTGCCGCTTCCCACGAGTTCCACTATCTGCGCCCGGCTTCCCACCGCCAGTGTCCCCATCGGCACGGGCCGGGCAGTCGCCGGTACCACGAAGACGTGACCGGCGGCGTCGTAAGACAACGGGACGACGTTTTCGTCCAGCCGCAGCCGCAGGAGATTGGATTCCAGACTCTGAATTTCTACGTCTATACCGGGCTTGAGCCCCAGCGCAACCAATTGGGTCAACAGTTCCACCGGTTCATCGTCGAGTCTGACGATGCGCAGCCGGCTGCCCGGTATTGCTACCTCCAGCAGGGATCGTCCTGCCGGGGAAGGCACACGGGAACCCGAGGCCGGGATAACGTGCCCATGGGGGTCCCAGGCCGGGTATCCCAATTCAGTGTCCAGTTTTTCCAGTTCATCGGGCGTAATCTCGTGCTCTCGTCGGTGAGCCTCAGTGTGGACGGCATCCAGCGACATTCCTTCTTGATCTACCAGGTAGCGCTCCCAGAGTCGGTGCGCCCGAATCAGTTCCACGGCGCGGGCTTTTCCGGTCTCTGTTAGACGCACGTTGTCCTGTTCGCCATCCTCGGCCCAGCCAGAGGCGATGAGCGCCCGGGTTATGTTCTCCGCCAATGCATCGGGAAAACCCAGGGAGCGGGCCAGTTCCACGCTATGCCAGGCGTTGCCCGTATTCTGGAGAGCATAAGCTGCTTTCAGGGCGTCTTCCATTTCCACGCGCTGGTGCGCTGGTCCAGGAATTGATACGTTCATTTTGTTTTCTCCTATGTTGTAAACGGCCATGCACCTTCACACAGGCTGAACCTTGACCTGTGAAGCTACCTGCCGTCCCAAAACATGCTGTGCGCCTTCCACCCGCACTGTCAGTGGGCCTTCAAAGGGCGCTATGGCCTCGATCTGAACCTCGACCTGGGGCGCCAGGCCCAGGCTGCCCAGATATTGCAACATCTCTGTCTCCTCCGGCACGCTGAGCACGATGCCCCTGGTCCCCGGTGTCATCTCGGACAGGGGAACGCCGGCTTCGCGGGCTACCTCCCCCTCCGGGGTGGGTACCGGGTGGCCGTGGGGACAGGTCTCGGGCCAGCCGAGGAACTGCGCCAAATGTTCCTCTACCAGGGGTGACGTGGCGTGTTCCAGGCGGCAGGCTTCCTCGTGCACCTGATCCCAACCGAGGCCCAGGACGTCGGTGAGGAACCGCTCCCACAAACGATGACGACGGGTCACGGTCACAGCCTGGGCTCGCCCTTCCGGCGTCAGCGCCACGCCCTTATAAGGCTCGTAGGTGATCAACCCTCGCTTGACCAGCTTTTTCACCATCTCGTTGGCCGACACCATTGAGATCGAAAGCTCTTCGGCTAAGGCGGACAGGGAGACGGCCTGTTCTTCCCCTCTTAGTTCGTAGATCGCTTTTAGATAATGCTCAACGCTGGCCGAAACCATCACATTCTCTCCAACAAGTATAGGTATGCCTACTATCTTTCTTCAGGCATACCTATAATATCACAAATCGCCCTCTTGTCAAGCTGGATTTCGATGACTTCTATTCTCCTGCTTTCGTCACATCTTTTCCCCACGGCGGATACGTTCCGCCCGCCCGGTCATCTCCTGCGACGTGTGGTGCTTGTACAGCAAGCCGCGCAGTCCCGTTACGCTGTGCTGGCGGTAGAACTCTTCCGCGCCGGTGGCCGGGCCGAAATCTGCCACCACCGCCGTCATCTGGCAGGTGACATCGTGAGTACCGTCCCAGTCAATGCAGCGGCCAGCGGCGCAGTTAGTCAACACCTCTGGTGGGATGCTGATGGCGTAGCCCATTGGCCGGCTACTCTCCAAAAGCAACCGCCGCGCCGCCAGAAAGTAGGGCCGGTCCATAATCACGCCTTCCAGGATGATCCATCGCCCGTTCAGATGGGCCTCGACCCAGGTGTGCGTGACCCCGTCGGGCGCGAAGCGGTAGGCCAGCGGCGGCATCACGCCCCACTGCACCGCCTTGTCCACCTGCGCCAGGTGAAAGCGGGCCGGAATGCCCGCTGCCCGTAGCAGCGTCACGAGCAGGACGCTCTTGGTGTTACACTGGCCGTAGCCATCGCGCAGTACCTCTGAGGCGGGGATGGCGTCACGATGGTTGTAGCCGAACTTAACCTCGTCGCGGACAAAGCGGTAGATTTCAACCGCCGCCTCACGTGGGGTAGATACTCCCTGGACGAGGCGGGCCGCCGTCTCTTGCACTGTCGGGGCATCCAGGTCTACCAGGCGGGTGGCTTGTAGGTATTCATTCATCTTGGCTGGGGTATCCCAGGAGATGTCAATTGTCTTCATTGCTTTACTCCCATCAGGTACACTGCCTTGGTTTTATCGCCTACCAGTTGAACTCGCTCCACCTCAAAACCCGCGCTCTCTACGAGGGCCGCGAGTCCAGCGGGAGAGTAGTTCCGGCTATGCTTGGGGAACCCAAATTTCCGCAGATACCGGATGCCCAACGCCATCTTGGCCCACGGGGTCATACCGTAGCCCGTATAAGACACGATGAGCAATCGCCCCCCGTTTTTCAAGATGCGGTGACTTTCCCGCAACGCGGCGCGAGGATTTTCCACAACGTGGATGACATTGACCATAAATACGGTGTCAAATCTCTCCGAGGGGAAAGGTGTTCCTTCAACGTCGGCTTTTTGAGTCACTACATGCGAAAGCCCTTTCAACTGTTCTCGCGCCACTGCCAACATTTCGTCCGAAAGGTCGGTAGCAACGACCTGTTCCGCGTTGGGGGCGATGATTTGGGTAAAGTGTCCTGTGCCGCAGCCAAATTCGACCACCTCCCCCAGGCCGCGCTCTGCCGACAACCTGTCCGTCACTGCTTGCAGCACGGCCTCGCCCGCCACGTACCTGGTGTCGTTCATGTACGTGTCGGCGGATTTGCTCCAAAACGACTCGTTCTTCAGTCCCGTCATGGTCGCCCCCAGAGTTTCATGACTTTTTAGATTTCTCTTTTGTGCGACGAGGATTTGTCTTTCATGTCGAGTATCTCATTGCACTGTGTTCTTTTCTCTCCGGCACCAGCGGAAATCGCAGCAATCGTCGCCGCGCCCCATGGTCCCGGTGCGTTCCCAGGTGATAGGTATCAACTTGGTTCATTTCAATCTCCACGTTCACTCCTTGGAAAAGACGTAACTACTTGCTCCCTTCTGCTTTGCGCGCCGACGTGTAACCGAACCACCCACCGGGCAGTGACCACTCGTAATCGGTGTAGCCCAGCGCCGCCAGTTGCTCGCCCAGCCAGACCAGGGGCACAAAGTGCAGGTCAAAGCGGCGCTTCATCCACCGCTTGACGCCCGCGCGTGGGTCGGCCGGCCCTTCGGCGAAGGTGCTGGCGGTTAGCACGGTCCCCTCAACGCTGACGCGGGCGATCTCACGCAATGCCTGCGGCAGGTCGGGGAACTGGTGAAAGCCGCCAGAGCAGTTCACCTTGTGCAGACATTCGCTGGCAAAGGGCAACTGATGGGCGTCGCCCCGAATGAGCAACACGTTGTCCAGCCCCCAGCGGGTGACGTGATTGGCGGCCCGCGCCAGTAAGGCCTTCGAGATGTCCAGCCCAATCACCAGACCTTCCGGGCCCACTCGCTTGGCCCATTCGACGGTGAAATTGCCCTGCCCGCAGGCCAGGTCGAGGACGGTGTTCCCCGCTTGCGCCTGCAACACCCGCTGGATGGTCGCCACCTCCACCGGAAAGTCGGGCGAGTTGAGCAAGCGCGTGAGCGGGCCGCGAAAGCGGTCGTAGGTCCAGGCGGTGAAGGAGGTGTCCAGCGTGTGCTGAGTGAATGTCTTCTCCAGGCCATCGCCCAGCAGGTCGAGGATGCCGCCGCGATAGGGGAAGGGTGTGTATCCCAAATTGTGAGTCTACGCCACCAGGGGTAGCGAATGGTAGTAGCCGGTGTCGGCTGTCTCATTGTTGGTCCATACAAGGATCGGTGTTTCCTGATGCTGTGTCAATGAAGAGTCATGTTTGGACTTG
>JAUWNP010000042.1 GCA_030612585.1 Anaerolineae bacterium | reverse complement strand
TTAAGCGGCGCTGTTATGGCATTACCAGGGTCACAACTCTATTCCAACGCATTTACCTTGACCTTGAGGGCTATCGCCGATTCGCCTAGCCGGAGTACCCCCATATGTGGCCCTCCCATGCGAAATCCCAAAGAGCCAGCGACCAAAGGATCAATATCGCACACCAAATCCGGTGTTCCCAGTACTCCTCGCGGATCAGGGAGCCGAATCCAAGGATGACCCAGCCGACGGCACAGAGCATCAGCGGGATCGAGACGACCCAGGCCGGTAGGGTCCCACCCCATGTCCCTGGACTTGCCGCCAAGTCAAAGTCCGCCGAGGCCCAGCGGAGCGTCAGCCACCCTGCTCCGAGCATTATGGGCAAAAGCAGCCAATCGAACCAAAAGGTAGTAACTGTGACTCTATCGGGTCTCTTCATTTCGCCATTCTCCTTCAGAACGACGGCGGAACCCACAAGCAGACCCAAACTCCAGTCACCAGCGTGAGCAGCGCGATCCCCATCACTACTCGAACAAGTTCGCGCATTATCCCTCTCCCTGGCGTCCAACCCATTTCCTGCATACCAACACCCCCGAATTTGGTTATAGTTCATTCCAACTGCCATCATCATAATAGCAAAAACTCGGCCGGAAGTCTACACTTTCCGGCCGAGCGGTCGAAATCGGGAGGTTAATGGTCTGAGAGGTATGGTGATCGGGGAGCGCACGCGATGTCGAATCACTGTTTCCTCTCAGTGGTGGGACAATTTGCCAAATTGTCCTACTAAAAAGAGGGCCAGCAGACCTGAAGTGCTGGCTCTCACAAAGGGGGGTGGAGAATTGGCCCTTGGCAGACCCGTGGGCTTGCCAAGGGTGTGCATATCCGAGGGAGGCGCACTTGCACTTTGAGATGGCTTGTTCCGGGCGATTGCTCAGGACAGGGCGGCGATGATTTTTCGGTACTCGTCCTCCGTGAACGCACGGAGGGTTTCGGTGCGGATGGCTCCTGCTGAACCGATGGCGAGGGCCAGATTGGCTGCTGTTTCATCGTCCGGTGCTTCGGCGACGACGACCATGGCGTACCGGCCCATCACCAGGTAGAACTCTTTCAACTCAGCTCCGGCTGCCTGAAACGCTTTCAAAACCTCCGAAAAACCTCCTGCGAATCCCCCGGGACGTGCTGCATTCCCGACAGTCATCGTCATAATAGCAAAAACTCGGCCGGAAGTCTGCACTTTCCGGCCGAGCGGTCGAAATTGGGTTGAGCGACTGAAATGGGTTGCTGAACGTATCAGAGTTTGGGATGCAGGTTTATGCAGATCCGCGCTGATTTCTTGCTCTTATCTGCGAAAATCTGCGCGCATCCCAGTCTTGATTAACCTGGGCCTGGTGGTCAGGGCTGAAGGGTCTCAGTCGAAGCGGGCCAACGTCTGCATTAAATCGGGCATGACGAAGGTCAGCACCATGCAGCCAGCCATGGCCGACATGGTCAATGCTCATACACTCTCCCCATACACCCCCCGGTATTCCTCTGGCAGCAGTTCAGCGATGCGGTGCATGATGAGGCCGGTGTACTCGCGCAACTTCTGGCCCCGTACCCGGCCGCTTTCGGGTAGACGGAAGGGCTTGCCGACAACGATGCGGATGTGGGTGCGGCGCAGCCGGGGCAGATTGCTCTTGATCTGTTCGGTGCCGGTCAGCCCCACTGGCACGAGTGGCACGCCGCCGGCGCGGGTGGCCAGGTAGGCTGGGCCGGTCTTCCCCTTCTGTAGCGCGTAGGGGCCGCGGGCGCGGGTACCCTCCGGGGCCATCCCCAGCGCCTCCCCGCGCTTCAGCACGTTCAACGCCTCCCGCAGCGCCTTGCGGTCCACTTCACCCCGCCGCACCCAGATGGAGCCCGCCATTATCAGTACTAAAGCGTAGAGCGGATTGCGCTTGTGCTTGGCCGCGGCGAAGGCGCGGATCGTGTGCGGGCATACGGCCAGCAGCAACGGGGCATCGAAGGCGGCCAGATGGTTGATCACTATGATATACGGTGGCTCGGCAGGGATGTTCTCCAGCCCGACGTACTCCCGATGGGAGATCAGGCCGAGGAGAACGTTGACGATGGCGCGTAAAATGCGCTGAGCCAAGGCTGCCCTCTCGATGGATTAATCAGCCGGGACGCGACCCAGCGCGACGACGTTAAAATCAGCGGGAACGTCACCGTGAAAGTTGAATAGCAAACTGAACGGGGCCGTTGCGCCAGGTGCGAGTGTGCCTTCTATGTCCACTTTCCCCTGGCGAAACCCTGTGACCAACCCTTGAGCGTCGTAGGTGGTCACGATGACTCTCACGTTGCCAGCGGCCTGCTCCGCGCTGGTGTTCTGCGCCACTCCACTCGCCTGGAATTGCGAGCCGGAGGGCAGGCCCTCCACCTCGGTCAAAGCCACCGGCACGTAGGATGCAGCCATCGCTCCGGCTGCCTCGCCGCGAATAACCGTCACCTGTGGGCTGGCCCAGGCTGAGGGTGGGGCCGTAAACAGGATGCAGAATGGAGAGCGGCTGTCAGGTGGGATAAGGTCCGCCGCTGTAAACGCGTCTCCCGTCGCCAGTGCCGTTCCCGCGTCGTCGTAGAGCGTGACACGCACCAGCACGTTGGTCAAGGTGAAAGCAGTAGTGTTGACTATCTCGCCCAGACATTCCAGGCTTCCGACGGGCGTCTCGTAGAAGGCGACGCCCTGTACATCAAAGGGCAGCGGTGTAGGGGTGGGCAGCAGCAGGCCGGGTGTGGTTTCGGTCACTTCCTCACCGACGGGGATGGTGAGTTCTTGGCCGATCTGCAGCAACAGCGGATTCTCAATGCCGTTGGCCGCCTGGAGCGATGGCAGGCTCACCCCGTATTCGTAGGCGATGCTCAGCAGTGTCTCTCCTTCCTGGACAACGTGGACGATCGGCGTGGGGATGATGGTTGGTGTCGCTGTGGCAACCGGCGGGAGGAGTGGTGCCGTAGCGGTTAGGCGGAGTGTAGGCGTAGGCGCAGGAGGAGTTGACGTGCTCACGAGCGGCGTAACAATGGTCGGCTGTGGGGTGATCACCTGGCCACAGGCCGCCAGTGCCATCAGTGTCGCTGCCAGAAAAGCGCCGAGGACCGTCTTTTTCACCTGCCGTACTCCAACACAACGGTTATACCAAATGCACGTGGAAACCGGGAGAAAGTATCAAAATGCACGCAAGAACCGGGAGAAAGTATCAAAATGCACGTGAAAACTGGAGAAAGTATCATCAACGCACCCTGGCTGACTTGGCGTGAAACGTAGAACGTGATCAGACATCAACGGGAGGCTTATCTCACGTTTTCCGCATAACGTCCTCGCAGGAGTACTCATTGGTGTGACCGGGCTCCACTCATTCCGCAGATTGTGTTCAGTGTGCCTGATTATACCACATCTACCACCACGCGCTAGCGCAGCCGAGCCGGGAGAGGTGTAGTTCGGAACTTTGGAGGACTTGGTGCAGAGGTGACCTGACCCCCGCCTCAGGCGGGGGTTTCCTACAGGGAAAGAAAAAACCAAGAGGCGAAGGAACCACACATCCCAGTTTCGCCTCTCGGTCACAATACACCTAAAACAGAGCGGGCGACGGGGATCGAACCCGTGACCTTCTCCTTGGCAAGGAGATGTTCTACCAACTGAACCACGCCCGCTGAAGGATAATATTATACCATAGGTTCCGGGGCGCGCAAGTCTACTGGAAAACCTGCCTTGATTCCCCTGGCTGTCTGGGAGTAGAATGACTCACAATGCCCTCCCTTGGCGGGGCCTGTGATGGAGAGCACAAAGGGCGGTTGATCCCGGGGGCTGAGAGCGACGGTCTGGTGATCTCGCATCGCTCGCTTGCGGTTTATCGCTAAACAGCCTATAATTATAACATGCTACGCGGGGGGAGCGGACAATATGCCCACTGAACGGATTATGCCCAATGAGGAAGAAGTGACGGAGCCTTTTGCCAACCAGGAAGTGAATCCAATGGCACAGATGCTTGACCAGTATCTTTCTGGCGGGCATCTGAAGCGCGGACAGATTGTTTCAGGGACAGTCGTCCGTGTCAGCCCAAGTGAGATTATCGTAGACATCGGTGCCAAGTGTGAGGGTATTGTGCCAGGGCATGACCTGGAGAGAATGTCGCTTGTCGGACGGGATGACATTCACGTGGGCGATGAAATATGGGTCTACATCGCTAACCCGGAGGATGTCAACGGCAACATCATTCTCTCACTCTCTCGCGCCGAGATAGCACGTGACTGGATTGAAGCGCAGCGCCTCCTCGAAAGCCAGGACATCATCGAGAGCCAGATCATCGGCTGCAACAAGGGTGGTGTGATCGTACACGTAGGCAAAGTGCGTGGCTTTGTGCCAGGTTCACAGTTAGCCCTCGTGCGCGCTGCCAGTCAGTCAGCCGCTGGTTCAGGTGGCGAGGATCGTTGGGCAGCGCTGATCGGCGAGACTCTCAATCTGAAGGTTATCGAGGTTGATCAGAAGCGCAACCGGTTGATTCTCTCCGAACGGGCCGCCGTACGCGATCAGCGTAAAAGCCAGCGCGAGAGCCTGCTGAACGAATTAACTGAAGGGGATGTGTGTCGAGGTCGCGTCATCAATCTGGCCGACTTCGGCGCTTTTATTGATCTGGGTGGGGTAGATGGGCTGGTGCACCTGTCCGAACTTTCCTGGAAGCGAGTCGCGCATCCGAGTGAGGTAGTGGAGGTGGGGCAGGAGATCGAAGTCTACGTGCTAGGGGTAGATCGAGAACGTCAGCGGGTGGCCCTGAGCCTCAAGCGCTTGCAGCCTGATCCTTGGGTCTCTATCGAAGAGCGCTATCAGGAGGGACAGTTGATCGAAGGAGTCATCACGCGCCTCACCAAGTGGGGAGCCTTTGCCAGCATCGTTGGCGACGAGGCCATTGAGGGGCTGATTCACGTCTCAGAACTGGACTATGGCCCCGTCATTCACCCCAGCGATGTAGTCCAGGTTGGCCAGGTTGTCATGCTGCGCGTGATCGGCGTGGATGGGACGCGCCACCGCATGGCGCTGAGTTTCAAGCAGGTCGCTGATGGGGAAGCACTGGATCAGGATTGGAAGGCAGCACTCGTGGCCGAGCAGGCCGAATCCGAAAGTTCGCTCTCGGTCGCGCTCTCTGAGGCTATGGAGCCTTCAGAGAATGCCGGGGGAAGAGACGTGCTGTAGACGGCAGGGAATGAGGCGAGCGGTGCTATGGACAAGCTGATTAGATTCTTCACTAATGAGGCCCGACAAGTGCTCAAGTTAGCCCAGCAGGAGGCTAAGCGCATGCATCACGCGCGGATTGGCACCGAGCATCTCTTGTTGGGACTTTTGCGCGAAGAGCAAGGGGTCGCTAGCCGTGTGCTGCGCGAGATGGGGTTGCAATCTGGCGATGTGCAGCACTGGGTCGAGCGACTCAGCCCTATGCGACGACGCCCCCCCTTGATCAGTGCAGAACTTGACCTTACGCCCCGCACCAAAAGGGTGATCGAACTGGCGGGGGACGAGGTCCGCCGCCGAGGCGATACTAAGATAGATACACACCATCTCTTGCTTGGGCTGATCCGTCAGGGTGATGGCACCGCCGTGGAGGTACTTGGTCACCTGGGCGTCAAGGGCGAGCAGGTCCGCCGCTATACTAACCGGATGTTGCAGCGACAACCAGTCTTCGCCGGAAAGCAACGGCGCAAATCTGCCAGAATGCCACTGGTAGACAAATTGGCAATTGACCTGACCGCCCTGGCCGAACAGAACAAACTGGATCCGGTCATTGGCCGGGAGCAGGAGATTGAGCGCGTGATCCAAATTCTGGCTCGGCGGACGAAAAACAACCCAGCGCTCATCGGCGAACCCGGCGTGGGCAAGACAGCCATCGTTGAGGGACTGGCACAACGCATCGCCGCCGGTGAGATTCCCGGGCCGCTGCTGGATAAGCGCGTATTACAACTTGACGTCGGCTCATTAGTTGCCGGGACGATGTACCGGGGGCAGTTTGAGGAGCGTCTCAAGAGAGTCATCGCCGAAATCAAAAACAGTGACAGCATCCTGTTCATAGACGAGGTGCACATGCTGGTCGGAGCCGGGTCGGCCGGCTCTTCGGTGGACGCGGCTAACATCCTCAAGCCGGCCCTCGCCCGGGGCGAATTACAGTGCATCGGCGCGACCACCTTGGAGGAGTACCGCAGGTACATCGAATCGGACGCGGCGTTGGAACGGCGCTTCCAATCCATTACGGTTGAAGAGCCTTCGGTCGAGGAGACGATCGAGATTTTGCACGGCGTCCGATCAGCCTATGAGCAACACCATCACCTGCGCATCAGCGATGAGGCGTTGGAGGCTGCGGCTCGCCTTTCTGCTCGCTACATCTCCGGCCGTTATCTCCCGGATAAGGCCATTGATCTGATAGATGAGGCCGCCTCCCGCGTGCGGATGTACAAGGCTCCCCACGCCAGAAGCCTGCGGGAGACGTTCCCCAAGCTGAAAACTGTGCAGCGGGCCAAAGAGAAAGCCATTGAGGAACACCGTTACGTGGAGGCCGACGCGCTGCGGGACCAGGAGATCGAATTACAGGAGCGGCTGGAGACCTTGCGTGCCGATTGGGACGCCGGGAACGGCGTGGTCGCCGGTCCCGATGACATAGCGGAAGTGGTCTCAATGTGGACGGGCATCCCGCTTACCCAGTTGCGCAGTGGCGAGACGGAGCGGTTGCTGCACATGGAAGAAGCACTTCATGGGCGCATTGTCGGCCAGGATGAGGCTATCTCGGCGGTCGCCAAGGCGGTACGTCGGGCGCGGGCCGGGCTGAAGGACCCCCGCCGGCCCATCGGTTCCTTCATCTTCCTCGGCCCCACCGGAGTGGGCAAGACGGAACTGGCCAAGGCGCTGGCCGAGTTTATGTTCGGCAGCGAGGATACACTGCTGCAATTTGATATGTCTGAGTTTATGGAACGGCACACGGTGGCCCGGCTGGTTGGAGCGCCGCCGGGCTACGTAGGCTACGAGGATGCTGGACAGCTCACTGAAGCCATCCGCCGTCATCCCTACTCCATCATCGTTTTCGATGAGGTCGAGAAGGCGCATCCCGAGGTTTTTAACACGTTGCTGCAGATTATGGAAGAGGGTAATCTCTCCGATGCCCGAGGGCGGGGGGTGGACTTCTGCAACACGATCGTTATTATGACCTCAAACGTTGGGGCGGAGATGATCAAGCGCGAGACGGGCCTGGGCTTTGTTATGCCCCACGATGAGGTGGCAGATGCCAGGCATAATTACGAGGAGATGCGCAAGAAGTTGCTGGGGGAACTGAAGCGCGTTTTCCGCCCCGAGTTCCTCAACCGGGTGGACAGCGTCATCGTCTTCCATGTCCTCAGCCGGGATGAGATTGCCCAGATCGTGGGCCTGGAACTGGACAAGGTTAGTGCGCGGCTGGTGGAATACAACATGGGACTGGAGGTGACGGAGGCGGCCAAGGCGCTGCTGGCCGAGGAGGGGTACAGCGAAGAGTATGGTGCGCGGCCGTTGCGGCGGGTCATCCAGAACCGGATTGAGGATGCCCTTTCCGACGCGATGCTGGCGCACAAGTTTGTGGCCGGAGATACGGTGCTGGTAGACGCCGAGGAAGGCGAGATCAGGCTCCGCCAGGCGGAAGAGACGGCGAGGGAACTTGTTATGGAGCCAGTTCCGGCCTGATATGCTTGCACAAGATTGACACATGCTCAGCCGCCGGTGCAGACCGGCGGCTTTTTAATTCCACTTATCCCTGCTTTCCCTTTGTGCTACACTAGTCCCCCGTGCGGGTGGGGCAGACGGCTCGACCGAGCTCGTGAAGTCTTTCCGGTCCACCGTGCAGACAGGAAAGAGACCCTGTCAACAGGGCCATTACCCTCGCAACCGCCGGGCGGGTGGTATGAGCCGTCATTCTAGAAGAAATCAAGGTCATCATGGTATGATGGCGGGCCTTTCACTTGCCCATACTCGCCCTCTGTGCTACACTAGTCCCCAGCGCAGGTAGAGCAGGCTTTCCAGTCTGCTATGCAAACTACATCATGCCCAGGAGCCGCGTATGCTCGCCAAAGTCACCAGTTGTGCCCTGGTTGGTCTGGAAGGGGTCCTCGTCCAGGTGGAGGTGGATACCTCCCGCGGGATGCCGTCGTTGGTCATCGTTGGCCTACCCGACGCCGCAGTCAAAGAATCGAGCGAACGGGTGCGGGCCGCGGTCAAAAACTCTGGCATGGTTTTTCCTGGCAAGCGCATCACCGTCAACCTGGCCCCCGCCGACATCCGCAAGGCAGGGCCGGTTTACGACCTCCCCATCGCAGTGGGAGTGCTCATCGCCTCGGAACAGGTGTGGCCCCAGGAGGTCGAGGACGCGCTCTTCATCGGCGAACTCTCCCTCGATGGTTCCGTGCGCCACGTCAACGGCCTCCTGCCCGTCGCGGCGCTGGCCCACCAGCAGTCCATCCGTCGCATCTTCGTCCCCGCCACCGATGCCCCCGAGGCGGCCCTGATTGACGGGCTGGAGGTCATCCCGGTCGAGCATCTGGGCCAACTGGCGGCCCACCTGCAGGGGCTGCGCTCAATCTCGCCCTACGTGCCTGACCTGGACTCATCCTCGCTGCCGCCCCCGTCGTACGCGGCGGACTTCGCGGAGATCAAGGGGCAGGAGCATGTCAAGCGGGCATTGGAGGTGGCTGCTGCTGGTGGCCACAACGTCCTGATGACCGGCCCACCGGGGGCCGGCAAGACACTGCTGGCCCGCTCGATGCCCTCCATCCTGCCCACGATGTCCGTCGAGGAGGCGCTGGAGGTGACGAAGATCTACAGCATCGCGGGGTTGTTGCCCCCCGATATACCCCTCATCCGGCACCGCCCCTTCCGTGCACCCCACCACACCATCAGCCAGGCCGGGCTGGTCGGCGGCGGTCACTGGCCGCGCCCTGGCGAGATCAGCCTGGCTCACCGGGGAGTGCTCTTCTTGGACGAACTGCCCGAATTCGGCACGCGTACGCTAGAGGGGCTGCGGCAGCCGCTGGAGGATCACAAGGTGTCTATTGCGCGCGCCACCGGCACGCTGACGTTCCCGGCCAATTTTATGTTCGTGACTGCTATGAACCCGTGTCCTTGCGGCTACTACGGCGACCCGGTGCGCGAGTGCACCTGCAGCCTCTCAACGATCAGCCGCTACCAGAAGCGCATCTCCGGGCCACTCCTGGATCGCATTGACATCCACGTCGAGGTGCCACGGGTGGACTATCACAAATTGACCGACGAGCGACTGGGGGAGCCATCGGAGGCGATCCAGGCGCGGGTGGAGCAGGCGCGGGAGGTACAGCGGAAGCGCTTCGCGGACACGCCGCTCTCGTGCAACGCCGATATGGGGCCAGGGGAGGTGCGGAAGATCTGCCAGTTGGACGAGACAGGCCGGGGGCTGGTGCGGGCCGCGATGCAGCAACTACAGATGAGTGCCCGTGCCTTCCACCGCATCCTGAAACTGGCGCGCACGATCGCGGACCTGGCGGGGAGCGAGCGCATTGAGACTGCGCATCTGGCGGAGGCGATTCAGTACCGGCCCAGGCGGGCGGTGTAGAACCTACAACTGCACTCAGGCTCAAGAGGGGCTCGCCCAATCCCTGATTCGTTGTGGTGGATATGGGGGAGTTGGCGGAGATGCTGTTGTCACCGGACGCTGGGATGGTTCTCGTGGCTATGTCACGCACACCGCCCAACTTCCCATTAGTCATGGTCTGATCTCTCCTTGTTGACCGGAAAGAGCAATCAATCTTCAGCGAACTTGGCAGGGTTGCGCGCTCACACACCCCAAAACGGCCGCCACACCTTGACGGTGTGCAGGTCTGTGCTAGAATTCTGGCACCAGGGCAGCCCTCACCGTCCTGGTCAACGCCTCGGACTGTGCTGAGTCGCGAGGTGCTTTGTATTGCATTGTGACTACAGTACAGTGGAATTCTGCCCAGAAGTCAATACCCTTTGCGCCAGTGCCGCAAGCCACCCAACGCAAAAACGCCCCAACCGCTGTGGTCGGGGCTGTCGTTTCGCCGTCACAGTCGCGCCGCTATCCACGAACAAGCACGACGGGCAGCGCGGGTCGCTGCCCGTCGTCTGTTCTCGTGATCACGCTACGCCTGGTTACGCATGCCAGATCCAGATGGTTCCATCCGGTGGAACTCTGCACGACCGTCCTTGCCCTCGCTATCTGCCTCCGCCGCCGCTGTGGGGGACGACGATATTGCCGCCCTCGATCTCGACCGCTTCTGCAGAGGCCGGACGGTCCATCGACATCACATCGATCACGTTGCCGTCCTTGTCGTACACCTCGATCCAGAACTGGTCAACGCCCCTGCCAGGTTCGCCATAGTCCTCAACGTACACCAGGAATCCGTGGTTACCCTCAGGCTCCTCCCAGTCCTTGTCCTTGTAGGTGCACTTGCCGCTGAAGGACGCCCAGCCAAAGGGTGGATCCGTAGACTCCCCGAGCGCCAGGCCGTCCAGGGCGTTGCTCTTCACCCGGTAGATCGACCCGTCGGTCATGTGGCGGATGAGCAGCAGGCTGCCGCGCACCTTCTGGCCCTTCTTGTTGTACTTCATGGTGTAGCCAAAGTTGGTCTTCTCGTCGGTGCCGGGCCAGTAGAACCAGCCACCGCCGGTGGTGAAGCCCAGGCTGGGATCGAAGACGACGAGCGCGTCCTCGGCGATACCGCTGGTGTAGTAGTCGCCGACTACTGTGGCCTGCACGTGGTAGGTGTTGACCTCGACGTCGTCAAAGTCGCACCTCACCTCGAGGACGGCATCGTAGCCGGTTCCAGTGAAACCGACAGGTGTGCAGTTTGCGGTGTAAGAGCCGCCAGGCCCCACCGCCGCCAGCGTCATCTCGACCTCTGCATTGTTGATGTCCCCTGGATCGGCGCCGCAGTCGGCGTCGTCGGGGTAGGTCTCCTTGACGTAGGCGGTGAGGGAGAATGCGGGGCTGTCGCCGCCTGGCGAGTCCACCTCCACGGCGACCGTGTTGTCGTCGTCAAGCCAGATATCGGCGTCCTCGCGCTCCACGGCGGCCGTGGTGTCGGCGGAGCCAGATCCGTCGTCGTCGGTCACCGTGACGGTGATGTCATAGTCGCCCACCGGCTGGTCCATGGTGCCTGCGAGGGTCCAGGTGCAGGTACTGGTATCACCGCTGACGCTGCAAACGTTGTCCGTGAGCACCAGGCCGTCGGGCAGGGGGTCTGGTGTTGTGGCGGCCGTCATCGTGTCGGCGGCGACGTCGGTGGCGGTGAAGGTCACCTCGCAGATGTTGTCGCTGTACTGGATGGTCTGGCTGTCGATGTTGACGGTCACCACAGGTGCCACGTTGTTCACATTCACCGTCAGGCTGTCGCTTCCGCTTCCGCCGTCGTCGTCGGAAACCGTCACGCTGACGGTGGTGGTGGCTGGACCGTCTGGGAAGGTGCAGTCGAAGCTGCCTGCGCCCGTCGAAGAATCAAAGCTCGAATTGGACAGTGTGCCACCCGTGCCACAGGTCTCGTTATCCAGGATGAAGGTGTCATCACCAGGATCGCTGACCGTGTAGCTGTAGGTCGCCGTGTCGCCCTCGTCCACGGTTGTTGGACCCGTGAGCGTCACAGTCGGCGCCACGTTCTCCACGTTCACAACCAGCGTGTCGCAAGTGGTTGCCGTGTCGTCGTCGGTCACGCAGACGGTGACGGTGTAGGCGCCGTTGTCAGCGTAAGAATGGTTGCCAGAGACCGTGCCCGAGCCATCGGCTTCTGAGAGGGTCGCCGGATCTACTTTCGGCAAGCCGTCGCCCCAGTCGATGGTGGCGGTGTGGGTATCCAGCGTCCCTTGATCGGTGAAGGTAGCCGGATCCAGGCTGACCAAAGCGCCTTCGTAGGCGTGCTGGTCGTCGCCGGCATCGACGGTCGGCGGAACGTTGTTGACCGTGACAGTAGCCGTGTACTCGGTCTCACCCCCATCTTTGTCTCGGATCTTGCCCTTGACGGTGCGCACGTCGTCGTCGGTGGTGGGGCAGACGGCGGTGTTGTCAATGCTCCAGGGGCCGTTACCACTCCCATCACCGCAGTCGAAGGTGTAATCGAAGCCGGCAGTTGTGTCGGCGCCAGATGGGTCGGATGCACCGGTCAGGGACAGCTCAAAGTCATCGCCTTCGTCCACGTCCATGGGCGCGTTAAAGGTGGCCGTGGGCGCGACGTTGTCCACCATAACCTCTGCAGCATCGGTGTCGCTTTCGTCATAGTCATCTGTAACTCTGAGACCTACCGTGAAGGTGCCATTGTCGTCAAAGACCACGTTTGTGGCCACTCCTGTAGCATCATCGTACTCGCCGTCGTCGTCCAGGTCCCACTCGTAGAGGACGATGTTGTCGTCGGGGTCTGACGAACCCGAGGCGTCCAGCGTAATGGCGTCCCCTTCGTCATTGTATGCGTAAGGTCCGCCCGTATCCGCCACCGGCGGCTCATTCACCGGCTCGCCGGCCAAGATCACGTCGACCCAGTAGTTGCTCGACTGGTACGTGCCGGCAGGGAACAGGCTGGGGGTGCCGTAGGCGTAGACGCCGTTGCCGCCGTCCTCACCGTCGGCCAGCGCCCGTAACGGCGGATTGTCGTAGCCGCTCGTGAAGTACGGTCGGCTCAGCGCCCAGGGGGTCGACGTGTGGTACGAGGCAATGTAGGTGGTGTTGGCCAGGATGGGCACCGGCTCGGACAGGGCGACTTCCTGCCAGCCCTGGGTCATAGGGCCAGTGAAGGCCGCCTCGGCAAGCAGGGTGCCGTCCGCAGCCCACAGGTGGACGGGATGGTCGTCCGTCTCGCTCGAGCCCTTGAAGAAGCGCACGCCGGTGACGTAGACAGCGACGCTGGAGCGGAACTTGACACCCAGCTCGACGCCCTCGGCGCGGGTTATCGGATCGTCAACCGATGGCTGACTGGGTACGAACGTGTCATCCCAGATGGTGCACGGCTCGTCCACGCACATGGGAGGTGGGGGCTCCAGATCGGTCGCGAATACGACGTCTACCCAGTAGTTGCTTGACTGGTACGTGTTGACAGGATAGGTGCAGGGGTCACTGTCATAGCAGTAGACACCGTTGCCGCCACCCTCGCCGTCGGCGAGCGCCCGCAGCGGCGGGTTGGCGTATCCTGACCCACTGAAGTAATAGCGGGCCGCGTTGTAGCCAGTGGCGCTGTGGTACGACGCCACGTAGGTGGTATCGGCCTCGATCGGGATCGGTTCGGGCAGCGTCACTTCCTGCCAGCCCGAGGCGGTCTCCCCTGTGAAGGTGGCTTCTGCCAGCAAGGTGCCATCGGCGGTCCATAGGTGACCGATGTGGGCACCGCTGTTGCCCGGATCCTTCCAGAAGCGCAGCCCCGTGATGTACCCGTCGCTGGCAGCCTGGAGCCTGACCCCGAGTTCGATTGCGTTGGTGTCGCCGACGTACGAAGAAGACGGAATGGTAGAGCCCCAGATGGTGTGGGGCCCGGGTCCCAACGTCGTGACGTCAAAGGCGTTGCTCGCGCCGGTCACGGCGCCGTCCGCCACCGTCAGCGTGACGTCGGTCGCTTCGGCGCCGATCGTCACCGGACCGGTCCACACGCCGCCCTCAAACGGACCCACCGACGCCGGTGCGACTGTCCCCGTAGAGTCGGAGAGATCGGCCGTCCCCGTGTACCCGAGGACGACATTCCCCGCCGGGTCCCTCGCAGTGATCGTCACGGAGAACGGCAGGTCGACGAACTTGGGGCTGCTGATGGGCTCGAACTCAAAGTGGTCGATGACCGGCTCGGTGACCTCAACGGTGGCGTAACCCGCGATACCATCGCGGGAGGCCTCGACGGTGTCCGGGTAGGTGCCGGGCGTCACCCCGGTGGTGAAAAGGCCGTCGCTATCGATGGTGCCGCCGCCGCTGACCACGGCCCAGGTGAAGGGCAGATTGGGGATGGGGTTGTCGTCGGCATCGTAGCCCTGGGCGGTGAACTGCTGAGTCCCGGCCGTCGCCACCGTGGCCGAGGCAGGCGTGACGACAATGTGATCCAGCGGGCCGGCGAGGGTGTAGGCGACCACGGTCGAGCCGCTGAAGGTCGGCACGTCGACCAGCACGCGGTGGATATCCTCACCCTGCTCGGTGAACAGGTGGAACATCGTGGGCATGTCCGTCTCGCCACCGAGGCTCGTGGTCACTTGCCTCGAGTCGGGGTCGTAGGTGCTTTCTGTAATGTCCGAGGTATGCATCGCGCGGACGTACTGACAGGCGTGATCCAGAGTGACGTACATCGGGTCGTAGCCCGCCAGGTTGTCGGTGATGCCCTGCAGCATTGCACGCCAGTTGTCGGGACTGATGGGGTATACATATTGGCCATGGGTGAAGAGAGTAGCCAAGGTCATGCTGTCCAGCGCGCGCTTGGTCTGTCGCGTACCACGGCCGATGCTGCCAGCGACGTCGTTGCTGGGATACCACTCGTAGCCGGCGTCATCGCGGATCTCGGTCACGCAGTTAAAGAACTGTCCATCAAACTCGGAATGCCCGGGGATGGTCATGAAATCGGCATAGTACACCGGCCGGCCGGCCCCACTTCCTCCTGTCTCATAGAGGCGGAAGGGCCCGTTCATGCTCCACGGCGCGCCGTAGCCGCTGCCGGGCGCCATCATCGTGCCCACGAACTCGACGCCCCAATCGCTCAAGCCCTGGAAGACGTTGGTGCCGAATTCGTAGTAGTGGGGCAGTACGAACTTGGAGATGGGGATGTCGCGGTCAGCGTGCCAGGCCGTGGCGTGGACATAGTTGGCCGCGATTTCCTCGTCAGGGAAGTCGCCCACGCCGTGGTTGTAGTAGAAAAAGGCTCCGGTCTTGGCGTGTACGGCAGCGGTGGCGTTGCCGCTGTTGACCAGGGCCGACAGTTGTGCGGCCTCTGTCGCGTCCACGTTGTAGTAAAAGAGGCCGGCCCAGGGCTTGATGCCGAATTCGTTGGCGATCTCGATCCACCCAAAAGGCCCGGACTCGTCGTCCACGCGCATGGTGACAAAGTTGGGCAGGCCCTGCATGACAAACGGCTTGCGCGCTGCCCAGACGATGCTGCGCCACACCAGGTCGTCGAGGCCATAGATCGGCCCCTTGACCGAGTGGGACATCCAGTTGTAGGAGCCCCACTGCACGGCGTGACCCAAGCCGCTGGCCGTGACGGCCAGGAAGGGCTGGCTGCCGGTCATCGCCAGCGCGGTCACCCCTTCCGGCAGGGTTATGCCGGCCATGGTCATGCTGCCCGTGCTGATCGACTCCCCCGCCTGGTGACGCGCGGTGATATAGTGCATCTCTGGCGGAGGCGCACCCACCGGCACCAGGCGGATCCAGGCCCAGCCCCAGAAGGGGTAGTCGACGCCACCCGCCAGCGGGTCAGCGTTCTGGACGTAGATCTCGAACTGCCCGCCGGTGACCGTCACCGTGCCCAGGGTATAATCGGCAAAGTCGCCACTGTTGCCCGAGGTCACGTCGATCGAGTACGCCTGAGGGGCATCTGCACTGTAGCCCCAAAAGTAACGCAAGTTGTGAGACCAGTACAGGTGGGCCACCAGCTCGTACTCGCCATCCGGCACAGCGCCGTAGAAGCGCATCAGAGGCGGCGATTCGTCATAGCCGGCAAAGACACCGGGGTAACCTCGGCTAGCCCACAGAAACTCGGTCCACAGGTTGTCATCAGGGATCAGGTCACCGACAGTTGTCGTCGTGCTCAGGACCGGATCCTGGTGGTCGTCCTCCCAGCAGTTGATTTGGAGGGACCCGCCACCCTCGACAGAGGTGAAAGCGACACCGGCCCCTGTGCCGGGCGGCACGTAGTCGAAGCCAAAGATGTCCTGCACAAACTGGTAGCGGGGAGTGCTGCCCCCTACCGACAGGTCGTTGTCAAAGTTGACCAATCCTGTCCCCGCGCTCACCGCCGCCGAGATGTGGCCCTCTTCCGTGGCATCCAGGTAGGTATCATCAGGGTCGAGTTGCCGGTGGCCGACGATGATCAGGGCATAGTCACCTATGTCCGCCTCCACCTCAACCGCGGCGATGTTGAGCTCGGTATACGGGACGCCAAAGTTGCCCAGGTAGGGCTGGATGTAGTGCTGGAAGTCGGCGTAGTAGGGGCTGGCAGAGTTCACAAGCACCAAAGTATCGGCCCTGCTGGTTGACGTCGACTGTGCGGCTGGGGCAAGCCCTGGTGCAGCGAGGGCAAGCGCCGGAGCCAGACTCAGTACCAGAGCTGCAACGAGGATGACGTTAGTTAGAACACTTCTCTTGAACACTGAATTCCTCCTTCTAGCAGACTGCTCGACTAACTGAATTTGACTAGGTCACGAGGATTGTAGGCCCACGGGATGATAGCTGCCAAGCACTAGAAGCCATCAATGATTCGACGGTGATGGCTTATAGAGGCAGTCGGTCTTTACTTTGCCTTGAGCCCTGGCAGCTAGATTGTGGGAGAGTAGAACATTCTGAAGGTCCCTATCTTCTTGCCGACAAAGAGGGTAAACTGCCAGGCGATTCTATCAACCAGACCCTCCTATCACACCACAACGTTGTCTGGCGCTGTTGATAGCAGACCTGATGTACCCTGCAACGATAGTATACCACGCTTTCTGCTGCCAGTCAGTGAATAAATAACTAGAAAAAGGTGAAAACCGGTAGACATGAAAGGTGCGCTTCTTGAGCTACCTGGACCGCAGGGCCTGCTCGACCGGCGAAGCGGACAAGCCATCACTGGATGTGCATCTAGCTGGCCCATGGCCGTGGGCATGCCGGGACCTGAGTGATACGGCGGCCCCACGGTGGACGTAGAAGCCGGAAGGCCCACCTGTCAGAGCACAGCTGTGGACACGCTGAATCTGAGTAGCGCGCAGGTGTAAAGCAACTGGATTTCCCGTTGCAGGCCAAGACGGTCGTTTTGCCGCCGGTCCCGCTCGCGCGCCTGCAGCCCCAGCGCCCACCGGGGCCGCGTCGGGCGGAGGCGGGGGGGCGGGTTGCGCGGGCGGGCAAGGTGGGGGCACATTCAGCACCAAGCGGGCGCTTAGGAGATGATGGCTTGTTAAATTGTGCCTACAATGTGCTGATGACCGACCCACCTGGCGCTGGCAAGACACTGCTGGCCCGCTCAATGCCCTCCATCCTACCTACGATGACCATCGAGGAATCGCTGGAGGTAACGAAGGTTCATAGCATAGCAGGGTTGTTGCCCCCCGATATACCTCTCATCCGGCATCGCTCCTTCCGCGCGCCCCACCACACTATCAGCCACGCCGGACTGGTCGGCGGCGGTCACTGGCCGCGCCCCGGCGAGATCAGCCTGGCCCACCGGGGGGTGCTTTTCCTGGACGAACTGCCCGAGTTTGGCACGCGCACGCTGGAGGGGCTGCGGCAGCCGCTGGAGGATCACAAGGTGTCTATTGCGCGCGCCACCGGCACGCTGACGTTCCCGGCCAATTTTATGTTCGTGACTGCCATGAACCCATGTCCCTGCGGCTACTACGGCGACCCGGTGCGCGAGTGCACCTGCAGCCTCTCAACGATCAGCCGCTACCAGAAACGCATCTCCGGGCCACTCCTGGATCGTATTGACATCCACATCGAGGTGCCACGGGTGGACTGTCACAAACTGACCGACGAGCGACTGGGGGAGCCATCGGAGACGATCCAGGCGCGGGTGGAGCGGGCGCGGGAGACACAGCGGGGACGCTTCGCGGACACGCCGCTCTCGTGCAACGCCGATATGGGGCCAGGGGAGGTGCGGAAGATCTGCCAGTTGGACGAGACAGGCCGGGGGCTGGTGCGGGCCGCGATGCAGCAACTTCAGATGAGCGCGCGGGCCTTCCACCGCATGCTGAAACTGGCGCGCACGATTGCTGATCCTTCGGCGGGCTCACCGCCACGCCTGCCACGAGAGTACTCTCGCAGTGGAGTACTCGCGGTGGCAGGACAGGTCCTTCGGCGAGCTCAGGACAGGCCTGGCGGGGGGTGAGCGCATCGAGACGGCTCATCTGGCGGAGGCGCGATCCAGTACCGGCCGCGGCGGGCGGTGTGAGCGGCCACGAAGGCCACGAAGAAGGCCACGAATGAATTCGCGGCCTGTTACCCAAAACACGTTAAAACGTGTTGCACCATCGTTCTAACCCGGAGTTTTGTCAGTCAACCAAGGATGTATTCAGTATAGCACAATGGCGACATCAGGGCAGTTGGAGTTTGGGATTTCCGATCGAGTAGCCCCAATATCCTATTGACAGGCGCAGTGTTTTGTTTTATACTTCGTGCCCTATGTCTATACGCCGATTCACCAGCGTGCTTTTCAAAGAGTACCGGCACATCCTGCGCGAACCACGCACACTGTGGATGGTGTTCCTCTCCCCGGCCTTTGTCCTCATTGCCCTTTCCACCATCTTCACCGGCGGCAGCAACCGCATAGACCTGGCACTGTGGGATCAGGATCACACTCCCCTGTCGCGTCAGTTCGCAGCCACCCTCTCCAGTGACGACGACTTCTCCGTCGGCTACCTGTCCGATTATGAGGAGATTGAGACGTTGCTGGTGGAGCGGAGCATTGACGCGGCGCTGATCATCCCTCCCGGCTTTGCCGACACGGTCCAGAGCGGCGATACCGCCTCTGTACAAGTCATCCTGGATGGGGTGGACACTTTTGTCGCCAGACGGGCGACTGGCAGCCTGCTGGGCCACGCCGCCGATTTCGGGCTGGCGCTGAGCCGCCAGTTCTCCCTGCCCCCGCTGCCGCTGCGGGTACATCCCCAATCTGCCTACCTGCCCGACGCGGCCGAACGGGAAAGTATGATCCCCGGTCTCATCCCCATCGTTTTCTCCCTGCCGGTGATGGCGGCTGCCCTGGCTATGGCCCGCGAGCGGGAGACCGGATCGCTGGAAGCGCTTATCGCCACCCCCGTGCGCAGCATGGAGTACCTGGGGGGCAAGTTGGTCGCCTACGTCACCGCCGCGTTGGTCGGACTGCTACCGGTGTGGCTGGTGGCGACCGTGCTGTTCGGCGTGCCCTTTCGGGGCAACCCGCTGCTGCTCGTGATGCTGACGGTTGGCTTCTTGCTGGCTAGCGTGGGAATGGCCCTCTTCATCGGCAACCTGGTGCGCAGCCAGCAGACAGCCACCGTGATCGCCCTGTTCGTCTTTTTCGTGCCTGGCTTTTTCCTGACCGGCATGATTGACCCCATAGACACCACGGACTTGCTGGGCACTGCTATGTCCTACGTTATGCCAAGTACCCACTTTGTGACCATCTGCCGTGCCATCTTTCTTAAGGGGGCCACCCTCACCGAGATGTGGCAGCCGGGACTTGCGTTGTTGGCCCTTTCCATCACGTGGGCAGGACTGGGGGGGCTGACTTTTAGGAAACGGATGCGCTGATGAGAGAACCCCTACACCGTGTCTGGGGCCTGGTCATAAAAGAGTTCCTGCAACTGGGCCGCGATAAACTACTGCTTGGATTCGTGCTCCTGGGACCACTGTTGCAATTGCTGCTGATGGGTGGCCTGACGGGAGAAGGCGTGCAGAACCTGCCGCTGGCTGTGGTTGACCTGGACCGTAGCCGGGCCAGCCGTGAGTTGATCACCAGGCTGGACCAGACGGACGAGTTGCTCATAAAGACGTATGGGGACAGTGTCGCTCAGGCGCGGGAATGGATGCAGAGTGGACGGATCGGGGTCATCATCGTGGTGCCCCCTGGTTACGGGGAGGCGTTGACTGACCCCCAGCAGAGCGCCGAGGTGCAGGTCATCGCCGATGGCTCCAACTACGTGGTGTCCAACGTCGCCATCGCCACGGCCGAAAACGTGGCCGCCGAGATCGTGCAGGACCTCACCGTCCGCCAGACCATCGCCAGTGGAGGGCCGGTGGAGTTGCGTTTCGTGGCCCGCTTCAACGCCTTCCTCGACGACCGCCCCGACGCCATCACCATGATGCTGGGGCTGATCGTCTATCAGGTGACGCTGATCATCGCCGCGCAAGGCTTCACCCGCGAGCGGGAACTGGGCACGCTGGAGCAACTGCGGGTCACTCCGCTCGGCCGTCTGGAACTGATGGCGGGCAAGGCTATCCCCACCTTGCTGGTGGGCCTGATGGACTGCCTGCTGATGACAGGGGTGATCGTTGCCTGGTTCGACATTCCGATGCGTGGCTCGTTGCCGCTCCTGTTGCTCCTCACGATCCCTTTCGTCCTGGTGCAGATCGGCTGGGGCACGCTCATCTCGCTGATCTCTCGCACGCAGCAGCAGGCGATGCTGTTTGTCTTTGCGCTGGCGATGTTGGAGGTCGCCCTCTCCGGTTTTATGGTGCCAGCGGGCGATATGCCCGGGGCAATGCGCGTGCTGTCTACCATCTCGTCGGTACAACATTACATGGTGATTGCGCGCGGGGTGATGCTGCGCGGTGCGGGTTGGGGATCATTGTGGTTGCCGGCGCTAGCGCTCAGTGGGATCGCGTTCGCGGTGACATCGCTGGCCTGGCTCCGGCTCCGGTTGGGGCTGGATACCGACTCGCTGAGGCAACGGCTGCAGATATTGTGGTACGTCTACCAGCGCAGACAGCACGAGCGGCGGGCCGACCGTAGCGCGAAGAGGATACGCCGACGTGAGGTGAAGAAGCCAAGACCGACTAGAGAGCCAGTCTATGTTGATGTTTACATTGAAGAATAGAGACGGCGGTACCGATGGGTGATGCCCCGGTGTGATGATTGATACCTGAAACGCGAGTGACCATCGGCGTTGAAGGCGTTTTCACGCTTCACGTTTCACGTCCCCAAGAGAAACGCCCCCAGGGCTAAGACCCTGAGGGCGTTTGCCGTTTCGACCAGCGGGGACTACCGCCCCAAATGCATCGGCATAATCACGTGGGTGAAGTCCACGTCGCCGACGGGCCGCAGGACACCAGGACTGGAGGGCGTGGTCGTATCCAGCGCGACCTGGGGAGTGCCGAGCACCGAGAGCACGTCAATCATGTACTTGACGTTGAAGGCGATCTCAATCTCATCTCCTTCAATGCTGGCGTCCAGTTCGCTCACGTCATCGCCGGTTTCGGCCGAAGTGGCGGAGACGATCATGTGGCCCGGCGCCAATTCGGAGGCAGGCTTGATGTGCAAGCGGCTGATATGGGCTGCGTCGCGGGCGAAGATAAGCGCCGTCTTGCACGCTTTCAGGAGCACGGCCGTATCCACTACCGTGTGCGTCGTGAGATCGCGAGGGATGATCTGCCGGTAGTCCGGGAAGTTGCCGTCAATCAACTGCGATACCAGCACGATGTCGGTGAGTTGGAAGAGCACCTGGTTGCGGGTGGGGGTGACATTGATGACGATGGGCTCCTTCTGCTCGCCGCTGATGCGCCCCAGTTCGACCAGTGCCCGGGCGGGGATGATGATGCTGAACGGATCGGAGACGGATTGGGGCAGCGTGACGGTGCGCACCGAGAGGCGGAACCCATCGGCGGCGGCTAGCGTGAGTTGCGCACCTTCGAACTTGGCCAGCACCCCGGTGAGGATCGGACGGCTCTCGTCGGTAGCGGCAGCAAGGGCGACCTGCTCAACCGCTGTGCGCAGCACGTCGGGCTCGATGGGGATGCCCCCTTCACCCTCGGGCAGCGGCACCAGGGGGAACTCCTGCGCGTCAATGCCTTTGACATTCGCCTCGCTGCGGCCGGCGTGCAGGTTGAGCGTCTGCGTGCGCACAATCAGTTCCATGTCCACCTGCTCCGGCGGCAGCGCATTGACCAAGTCAATGAAAGTGCGCGCCGGAACGGTGGTCGCTCCCTCGTCCTCCACCTTGGCTCCGATCCAGCAGTTGATGCCAATTTCCAGGTTGGTGGCGGAGAGTTTGAGTCGCCCGGCGTCGGTCGCCAGGAGCACGTTGCCGAGCACCGGTAGCGTGGAGCGGGGTGAGACCGCCCGTCCGACAATGCTCAGGCCCTTAGCCAGGTTCTCTTGCAGGCAGGAGACCTTCATCAGTATTTAGCCCTCCTCATAGTAGTTTGATGATCAGGACAGGGGCAGTATACACCAACCCTGCCAGTCGCACAAGTTGGCGGATCTGAGATTGTGTGATTTCAGATTTGCGGATTTGCCGACCACCGTGGCTGGCTCAATCTCCAAACCCTAAATCCACCGATCCTAAATCTCTCCATCCTCCCAACCGGGGACATCAAGCCGTACCACGTCACCGTGCACGTTCACGATGGCACGGAATTTCAGCATCCACAGTGTGGTGCGCAGTTCATCCACGTCCACGTTGCCCGGCTCGAGGATGCGGTCCATATTCTTGATCGCGTGCTCAATCGAGGCCCGTGTGAACAGGTCTTCCTGGCCGAGCATGTGGACTATCCCATCGGTGACGATGTCGCGCATCGCCAGGATGCGCTCTTGCATCAACGCCACAATCTGGCGATCCACGTACTCGGCCTCGACGTGGCGCAGGAAGTCCCCATCCGGCACGGCGTAGTGGGGCACCCCACCGATGTAGAGCGCCTTCGCCGGTTGCTCCTCTTCGTTGAAGATCAGGTCAGCAAACAAGGCTCGTCGAATTGTATCGCTCATACCGTGCCTCCCCCAAGCGGCGCTTTGAAGTCATAGATACCATTGCGTACCGCGAACCGCGCGCCGCAATCGGTGCAAGATAGGGCTTCACCGTCGTCCACCAAGGTCAACATAGTCGAACCACAGATGGTGCAGCGGAAGAAAGCGCCCTGCTGCGCGGCAGGTCTGTCGGCGCGACCCTCACAGCGCACGAAGACGCTGGGCGTCAGTTGCCACAGTGCACCCGTTGGCTGCAGCAGCCGGTCGAGTCGTACGAGCAGTCCCGTGGGCACCAACCGCTTGAGCAGATTGAGCCGGAGATGGGAGACGGTGCGCATTTTTCGCACCCGTAACCCAACCTCGTTCAGCCGCTCCTGCATCCAAGCCGGATGGAAGTCGAAGTTCAGTTTCACGAACTCCACCGGCTCCTGGTCAAAGGGTGACCACTCCTGCCGGCGTACAAGATAACGCAGGATTGCCTTCAGGTTGCGCTTGTTGGCGAACTCCAATACGAACGTGCCGCCGGGCGCGAGAATCTGAGCCACGCTGCGCAGCACCGCTGGCGCGTCGGCGGCGTGATGGAGCGTACGCACCATCGCCACCGTGTCAAAGAGTCCAGGGGCGAATGGTAACTTGTAAAAGTCGCCGGCGACGTAGACGTAACGGGGCTGACCACCGGGACCGGCGTCCCCCCACAGTTCCCGGGCCTGCCGCAGTTGTGAGAGCGCATAGTCGAAGATCACCACCTCGTCGTAGCCGCCGTAGAGGGGAACGAGCCGCCCGTAGCCCCCGCCGATCTCGACGAAACGGTGCCCGGTGGGGGGCAGCAGATGGTTCAGCGCGACCCGCTCGACCGCGTCCTCGTACTCCCGCCCCTGTCCCCAGAACTCGGCGCGGTAGGCGGAGCCCTCGTAGTCGCAGATGGGGCGCTGAGTCATCCGCCGAGCGCACCCCGCAGCAGAGTGGCCGCGCTGATCAACGTCTGAGGGTTGGAAAGCCAGTCCACGACGAATTGGCGATATCCGGTCTTGATCTGGGGCAAGATCTCGCGTACCTCGTCGCGGGCTGAGCGGGAGAGGCGCTTCACTGCACTCTGGTTGGCCTCCAGCCACTCCTCATAAGACTGTGCGTCGGCCATCACGTCCGTCAACTCGGCGATGATCCAGTCGCCGAACACGCTGGAGAAGAGAGTATATCCCTGTTCACCAACCGTGACCAGGGCGCGCTTCTCCAGCCGCGAAAGGGTCAGATCGGAGCGATGATAGAGTTGCTTCAGCCTGCCCAGTGAGAACCGCCGCTCCCTCGCCTTCCCCTGGCGTGCCAGCAATGCCAGCGCGGAGAGCACGATTTTCTCACCCTCGTCCGAGTGGTGCCAGTAGTCGGCCAGGCTTGGAACCGCTTCTTCCTTGAACTCCCGCAGCAGGAACCGCTCTCGCTGCTGCGCTGTCATTCCTCTGGCGTGTGCGGCGAAAAGAAAATGGGCGGCGACCTGGAGGAAGTAGGGATGGTAGCCAGCGACGTCGAACAGTAACGCCAGTTCGGCCGGGGTAAAACACACATCGGTTCCCTCCAGCGATCGCTTGAGCAGCGCCCCGGCATCCTCTTCGTCGAAGGCGGGCAGGTTGATGTTGGCGAAAATGTTGAAGAAGGGAGAGGCGCGCACGGCGTCGGAGTGGCACAGTGTGATCAGTTCCTGTCTACTGGCAGTGACCAGGGCCAGGTTGTGGTGAATCGCCAGGGCACGCAGCCCATAGAAGAAAGCGGTGCCAAAGTTGGAATTTTCGGTGACATTCTCGAACTCGTCGAGCAGCAGGACGAAGTGGAGGTCGCGCTCGTCGGTGAAGCAAAACAGGTCGTCCAGAGTGTAGTTGTCAATCTCTTCCTGCTCACCGGCCTGCTTGAACTCGGCCTTGAGTTTGTCGTCTTTTACCTTGCGACCGATGCGGCGCAGGAGCCGGGCCCAGAAGCGCGTGGGCGTGGTTTTTTGGTCTACCATCTGCAAGTCGGCGTAGACGAAGAGATAACGATCCGGGTCCAACCCGTGGTCGCTGGCGATGGTCGGGTGCGCGATGTAGTAAAGCAGCGAGGTCTTACCCGTGCGCCGCTCGCCGACGATGGAACTGCTCTCGAACTCGGCGTTGAGCAGACGGGTGTAGACCTGCTCCACCTTGGCCCGCCGCCCGAAGAAACGGGCTGGGTCGGAGATGGGATTGCCGTAAGTGAAGGGGTTAGTAGACATAATCTTGTTGTTCTTACCTTTCATGCTCCATCTCTCCGCCGGGTTGCCAAGGTCGCCCGTTAGCGGCTAGCGGTGGACAGGGGACGTATAACCTATTCAGAACCCCTGATGCAACGGAAGCCTACGTAGAAGAGCAAGGCGTCAGGAGGGGCCCAGTAGCGGAGATCACTGCGTACGTAGCCTGGCCCGACGTGCCACGAGCCCCCACGCAGCCCCCGATGCTCCCCGGAAGACGGACCTGCGGGATTCTGGGAAGGCGAACGGCCATAGTAGTCGCTGTCGTACCAATCGGCTACCCACTCCCATACGTTGCCGGCCATGTCCAACGCGCTGCACCAGCTGGCACCATCTGGGAGACTACCTACCGGCACCGTATGCATCGAACACTCCCCGAATTGAGCCTGTTCGCAGGTTGGCGCGTCATTGCCCCACGGATAGACATGCCCATCCGGTCCTCGCGCCGTGTACTCCCATTCCGCCTCCGTCGGCAGTCGCCCTCCGGCCCACTCACAGTAAGCTACTGCCCCGTACCAGGAAACTTCGGTCACAGGGTAATTGGTATAGCCACTCTTAGGCTGGTACTCGCCGCCCTCCCGCTCAATCATGCAGTCCTCGCTCTCTAACCCCAACCATGTCGGGTCGAGCTCCATCTGATTGCTCTGCTTGTTCAAGAAAGCCGCGAACTGGGCGTTAGTCACCTCAGTCTGGTCAATCCAGAAACCGTCCAGCGCCACGGTGTGCACCGGCTGCTCGTCACTGTCCCCCTCCGTGCTGCCCATCTCAAACTCTCCCGACGGCACGTAGACCATCGCCATCCCGTCGGCGGAACGGGTCCAGGTGTCGCCCAGTGTGGGAGTTGGTGTCGGGGTGGGCGTGGTAGTCGGGCCGGGCGTGTTGGTCGGAATCCGCTGAGTTGCCTGTACGTCCGCGCTTCTAGTCTGCATCGCCGCCAACTGCGCCTGAGCGTCGTCGCCAGCACCCTGCGCAATCGCGGTCTCCAGGGCCGCAATGGTGCCCGACATCGCCGTTGCGGTAGCCTGCGTCTCGAGTTTAGCCGACTGTGCGCCACGCCAGATGATTGCAGATAGAACGATCAGCAGAAGCATAAGCCCGGCCAACACGCCCACCAGGACCGTTCGTACCCGGTCTCGCCTGGCGGGAGGTCTTACTTCTTCGGGGGGCGGGATTTTGCTCTTGACCCATTCGAGCCGCTGGTACTGTTGTACCCACAGCCGCATTAAATCCACGGTGAACACGTAGCCGCCGTTGGCGGGACGCAGCACTTCCCGTGTCACCAGTTCCTGCAGTGCCCCGCTGACCGCGCGGCGAGAGAGGGGTATCTCCTGCGCGGCGATGGTTGCTCTCAAGTCGTTTGTGCTGACCGGCTGGTTCCCATCTACCATGAGTTCGGCCAGCGCCGCCAAGACGACTTTGGCCCCGTCCGAGGCCTCCTCCCAGGTGTATTGCAGGCTGGCCATGCCCTGCTCGGCCGCCTCTCCGAGGACCGCTTCCACGTCGGAAACCCTCACCACGTCACCGCGCTGGCGAGCCCAGCGAGCGAAAAGCCGGTTGCACACCAGTTGGGTGTAGTAGGGCTGCCCGTGGGCGACCTCCAGGATACGCTTCACTGCCCTGGGTGTATACTGATAGTGCTCTTTCACCGGTTCGGTGATGAGCGCTTCCGCCGCGTCTCGGTCGAGGAAACTAATCTTCCGGTACTGGCACAGGTTGAAAAGGACCGCATACTCCTGACACATCTCCTCCAATCCACTGCCGATGGAGAAGACAAAGTTGAGGTGGGGATGGTACTGGATCAGGCTGCGTAGAAGATCGAAGACGCGAGGTTCCAGCCGGCCGGCTTGCACCTGCTCGTAGAGCCGTGCGGCCTCGTCCAGCATTACCAGCAGGCGGTCGTCGCCCAGGGCCTCCAGGGCCGGGTCGAGGAAGCCCTCACGGAAACAGCCTCCCGGATCGCCGGCGAACTCGTCACGCGAGGGGATGGTCAGCCTGATCCCCTTTTGCCGGCGCAGTGCCCGTGTGGCCTGGCGAGCGATACCCCACAGCATCTCGCCCAGCCCTTCCAGCGAAATCCCTTGCAAGTCTACGAAGACGGGCACGTAACACGGGTCCAGGTAGCGGCCCATCTGGTAGAGCACTGAGGTTTTGCCCGTGCGCCGCCCGCCGAAGAGTACGATGGCATTGTCCTGGTAACGCCCCACGAGCGTTTCCCGCACGAAACGGAAGACGTCCTGGCGACCGAAGAACATCTCCGTGCCGGTGACGGGGTTACCGGCGATGTATGGATTGGTCGGGCTATTCATAGCGGCCTCCTTCAGGCTACTGCCGCTCGCCGGCTCACGGAAACTCCACCTCGTCCGGCAAAGCCTCAACCTGCTCCTTCAACGGCTGAAAGACAGCGCGCAACTCCTGCACGGCGGGGTCCAGCCCCGCCTCACCCAACTCGATGTGCACCGGCACGGCCATCTGGATGGGGATGGTCTCGCTGACCGGCACGCTCATGCGCACAGGGATGGTCTGGCTGACCGGCACGACCATGCTCAGGCGAATCGGCATA
>JAUWNP010000287.1 GCA_030612585.1 Anaerolineae bacterium | reverse complement strand
GAAGGTTTTAGCCTGGTGTAAGGAGGAGTTGGGACGTTCTGTTCAAGCAAAGAGACGGGATGTCTTTGCTTCCCATAGCAAATCGGAACGAAAATGGGATCGAGCGTGGGCAGCCGTTTGACCAATTTTCACCACCCTACCCCTACCCTACCGGTCCACACGGCGCACCTTCCACACCACCACCGTAAAGACCAGGGTGGTGCTCACCACTACAATCGCCAGATTGGTCAAGATCTGCCCCATCGGCGCGCTGCTCGAAAACGAGTACTGGATGATATTCACCAAGGCCGTCGTCGGCAGCCAGGAGAATAGCGCCTTCAGGCTCGGGGCGAGATTGGAGAACCCGGCGAAAACCGCAGGAACGATCAAGAGGATCATGACCGGATACAGCCAAAGGGCCAACTGCTGTGAGGTTCGAGCCAGGCTGCCCACTGCTAGCGCCAATCCGATGCTGAATAACGCGCACAACAGGAACCCCAGGAGCGCCAGGCCCCAGTTGGTGACGTGAGCCCAGTTGAGGGCAAAGAACAGCCCGCCAGTCAGCAGCACGTAAAACGACCCCGCCAGAGCTTTACCCATCACCACCTGCCCGGCGCTGGCCGGAGAGACCAGCAGCGCGTCCAGGGTCTTGGTTTGTTTTTCCTCCAGCATCAGGACGGGCACCAGGAGAATGGCCACAAACAAGGTAACGAAGAGCATGTGGAAGTTCACCATGGTCGTTCTAATCTCAGGCGAGGGGATGACGATGTTATCCCCGATCTCGACGCGCACCGGCTGGCCGAGCAGTTCGCTGAACTTTGAACTGTACAACGCTTCCAATTCAGCCACCTTACCGCGGTTCACCCACAAGAGGTAACCGGTGAGGACCGGTTCCCCGCCCGAAGCCAGGGTCTGCTCGAAATCAGCCGGTACAACGAGGCCCCAATGTTCATGGCGCATATTCCTTTGCATTTGTCCTGGCGATGATACTTCGATATGGCGGATCTCATAGTCATCCGATAACTCGATTGACCCCTCAAACAGGCCGGAATCGCCCTCGTCGTAGACGACCACTTCTATACTCTTATCCCAGGGCCGGACTGTGGAAACCCAGTAGAAGAACACCGCCATAACGAGCATCAGGAGGATATTGACTCGGGTGCCTTTGTGTTTCAGGGCGTCGCCGATGTCCTTGCGGGCGATCGTCCAGGCCATGTACAGGTTATCCATAAAGGTTTTCATGATTATTCACTCCCTCGTCCCAGATACCTTCCGGTCAGTTGGACGAATATATCTTCCAAGGTCGTTTTCTCATCTTCGCCGTATTCCGCCTTGAGATTTTCGGGCGTGTCCAGGGCGACGACGCGGCCCTGGTCAATGATGGCCACCCGGTCGCTGAGTTGGTCGGCCTCTTCCATATAGTGGGTGGTCAAAAAGACCGTCATACCTTGTTCCGCCAGGTCAACGACGACGGCGCGGATGCCACGGGCCACATTGGGGTCCAGGCCGCGCGTCGGCTCGTCCAGAAAGAGCACCTTGGGTTTGTGCAGAAGCGCCCTTGCGATCACCAATCGCTGCTTCATACCGTTGGAGTAGGTCTTTACCTTGTCCCGTGCCCGATCGGTCAGGCCCACCTGTGCCAATACTTTTTCCACACGCGCTTTTTTGATTCTATACAACCGGGCGTAAAAGCGCAAGTTGTCGCGGCCCGACAAACGGTCGTAGATGTTCTGGCTGTCGAACACCACCCCGATCTGCGGCTTGAGTTGCTCCCGTTCTTCGACCACGTCACAGCCCATCACCTGCGCTTCACCGGACGTGGGTCGCAGTTGGCCGGTGAGCATCTTGATGGTGGTGGTCTTGCCCGCCCCATTGGGACCCAGGAAGCCAAAGATCTCTCCTGGCTCTACGGCAAAACTGATCCCATCCACCGCGCGCAGGCCGTTATAGTTACGGGTCAGGTTCTGAACCTCGATTGCCTTTATCGCTTCCCTTCCTCCATTATCGTCGTTCTGGTGAGACTTTAGCCCGCGCTTGGAGCGCCATATCATCACCAGAACAAACACCGCCGACGCCAGCGCGATGGCAACGATCGGGATGAGCCAGCCTGAGAGCGCCGAACCTCCGGTTTCTGCCGCGAGTGGGGTCATCGTTTCCACAGCGGGCAGAAAGAGTTGGTCGTAGAGCGTTTCGTGCTCATCCGGCGTGGAGACCAGATACACAAAGTAGGCTCTTTCGCTATCGGCGGTCAGCGCCAGGTCGGCCGGATAGCCCCCCGACCTTTCAAATGTGTAGAAATCCCAGAGCAAGTTGCCAACTTGAGAACGAGCAACGCTCTCCATCTCGGGGTCCACGCCCAACTGCCTGGCCAACTCGGCGAATATCTCATCGGCAGTGCGTGGCTCGGACGCGATGACAAAGTAGGTCGGGTCAAGTGCTGAGCTACGACGGTCGAGAACCGCTGGCGAGATTTCTGTCCAGCCTGCAGGCACCAGGCCGCTGAAACCCCGCTCTTCGTCAGAGAAAGGCTCCATCGCGATTTCTGGGGCTTTGCCCGGCACGTCGAAAACCACGCCTGGCATCTCGACGACACAACTACCGTCCGGCGCCCGAGTAGGATCGTCGAAGAAGGTCCCGGCGATACTCCGGGCGCATTCGTCGGCAATGATAAAGTGGCCGACGCCGGGGAATTCGAAAAAGTAGGAATGGCTCAGGTGCTCGGCGACCAGTTGGCCGTACTCCGGCGGCGTGACCGGGTCGAATTCGCCCCCCAGTATCAGCGTGGGGATGTCGCTGACCAGCGGCTCCTTGACCCACGCGCCGGCCTCCTGGACCGGCCAGTTCCCGCAGATGCCAAAGCTACCGTACTCGACGATGCCACCGCGAGTACTCGTGGCGGTGGCTTCTGGGTCGGCAGTGCCTACCAGTTGCCTGGGCAGTGCCGCTCTGACGTTCAGCAGATCCTCTGGCGTCCGGCCGATCAGGTCCTCGGTGCAGAGCACGGAAAACGTCATCCCCCGGCTAATGGCGTCAAGGAGCGTCAGTCTGATGCTGCTCAGTTGCGTCATCAGCTCATAATCTCCGTTGTACACGTCGTAGATCGCCTGCGGCAGTGAAGGGATGAGCGGCGTTTGGTAGAGGACACTCACCAGGTTGCCAAGCACCGCATCGCCGGTCAGCAAACCATCGTAGCTTTGCCCGTCGAGGGGGTTTGTGATGGTGATGGGAATCGGATCGGCGTTCAGCCGGTCGATGACCTCGAATAGCACCTCCTGCAAGTCCGGATAGGCGCTGTTGCAAACCTCGTCAATCGCGCAGGTATCAAGCAGGTGCATGATGGCTTTGGCGATGGTCGTGGATCCCTCCACAAAGAGGCTCTTTTCCAGTGGCAGTACCGAGGTGAGAACCACGCTGCGGATCCCTTCCGGATAGTCGCGCATGGTGGCCTGCGCCAGCAGCGAACCATACGACCCACCGTACAGATTGACCTGGTCATAACCCAACGCGATGCGGATACCGTTCACGTCGGCACCGTTCTGGGTGGTGTTGTACGCCGACAGATTGTGCCCCTCGCTCACCAGCCGGTCACGGCAGGCCATCACGGCATCGAACTGCGTTTGGAGAGCGACGTCAGGGTCTGGTTCGTCCATAAGGTCGAGCAGGGCCTGCATAAACTCCGGGCACTCTAGCGCCGGTTCGGAGAGGCCAACGCCGCGCTGATCGAAGACGACGAAATCGCGGTTGGGGTGGATGGGGGCCAGGACTTGCGCCATGGCAAGCGCGTTATGCACGGTCTTTTCCCCTGGGCCACCGGAGAGCAGCAGCACCGGGTCGGGCTGGTGCTCCTCGCTTTGGTCTTTGAGGATGGCGACGGCCAGGCGGATCGTGGGGCCATCGGGATCATTGTGATCCTCCGGCACGATGACGAATCCACATTCGACCACTATGTCTTTGGGTACGTCAAAGGGGCAGGATGTTTCCTCAAACGTCGCTACTGGTTCCGCCGACGGCTCCTCTGTCGGGGTTGGCTCGACTGTGACTGTTGGTTCCGGCGCTACCTCGGTTGGCGTCGGTGATGTAGCCGACTGACCACAACTGGTAACCAGCAAAGTGAGTGCCATAAGACTAACAAACATTTTCTTTTTCATCGTTCCTCCCGTTTTTCTGCGGTCTCAGGTTGATCCACCGGGGCCATCGCTCCGTTCAGCCGTCCGAATTTGTGCCCCTAGTATACCAAATCGGAATTCGCTCTGCAACAAAAAAACGCCGAACGGCGCTTTGGAGGGTTGAATGGAGTAATGAGAGGGTTGAACGGAGAGAGAGAAACCAGGTTTTTTCCGAAAAACCTGGTTTCTAATAGCCCAATAACTCGCGTAACTCACGGGCAGCCGTCTTGCTGAGGGGGATTTCCGTGCCAGCACCGTCATCCAGCCTCAAGCTGAAGCTGTTGCGGGTGTAGGGGATCACTTCCTTGACGTGCTGCAGATTCACCAGGTATCCCCGGTGCGCGCGGA
>JAUWNP010000280.1 GCA_030612585.1 Anaerolineae bacterium | reverse complement strand
GGGTGGAAAGGGAGGAACCGGTGGTTAGCGACGAGACTGAGCCCGGCCCGCCCATCTACCAGTTGGATCAGGAACTGGAGCCGGGGACGGTGATCCGCTGGCAGTCGGCGGTGAACGGGCTGACGGCGACGGTCGAGCGGCATGTTTATGATGCGGCAGGCGACCTGCTCTATCACGATACCTTCGTAAGTCAGTATGCCCCCCGCCGTGCTGCCTACCACTACGGCCCTGGCTACGAGCCGCCGGAGGAAGAAGAGGAAGAGTCACCCTGATGACGAACGACGGCCCGCTGACCGAAGTGCGTGTGCTTGATCTCTCCCGGCTTCTCCCTGGCCCCTACTGCTCCCGCATCCTGGCCGACTTCGGCGCTGAGGTTGTCAAGGTGGAGCGACCCGGCGGGGGTGACTGGCTGCGGTGCGCGCCGCCGCTGGTGGATGGAGAGGGTATCCTCTTTCGAGTCCTTAATCGAGGCAAGAAGAGCCTCACGCTGAACCTCAAGTCGGACGAGGGGAGGGCCGTCTTTCGGCGACTGGTCGAGACCGCCGATGTGCTTCTGGAGGGTTTCCGCCCAGGCGTGATGAAAAGGCTGGGGCTGGGGTACGAGACGCTGTCAGAGGCTAACCCCCGCCTGGTCTACTGTGCGCTGAGCGGCTATGGGCCAGATGGTCCCTACCGGGGGCGGGCCGGCCACGACTTGAACTACGTCGGCCTGGCCGGTCTGCTGGATCTGAACGGGCCACAGGATGGGCCACCAGCCGTCCCCGGAGTGCTCGTGGCCGACCTGTCAGGCGGGCTGTGGGCGGCGGTCGGCATCCTGCTGGCGCTCCTGGCACGGGAGCGGACGGGGAGAGGACAACGGGTGGACGGGTCGCTCCTGGGGGCGGCGCTGGCCTGCATGCCGGTGGCCGTGACCCGGCACCTCGGAGGCCAGCCGATGGCGCGCGGGGCCGATGACCTGACTGGCGGCCTGGTTTGCTACCACGTCTACGAGACCCGGGGCGGTGGGTACGTGACGCTGGCGGCGCTGGAGCCGGAGTTCTGGGCCGCCTTCTGTCGGGCTGTGGAGCGGGAGGACCTGCTGGGGCAGCAGTTCGCGCCGGCCGTCCCTGGTCAGCACGCTTATGAGGAACTGTGCGCGCTCTTTCGCACCCGCACGCGAGAGGAGTGGACGGAGGGTTTGGCCGGGGTGGATGCTTGCTGCGAGCCGGTGTACAATGTGGGAGAGGCGTTGGTGTCCGCGCCGGTGCGGGCGCTGGGGATGCTGTGCGGCGAGGGGCTGCTTCCCCCGGTGCGCCTTTCTTCGGAACGAACGGATCCTCCACCGGGACCGGCTCCCGCCTTAGGCCAGCACACCGCCGAGATACTGGCCGAACTTGGGTACAACGAAGCGGCGGTAGCAGCACTGCAGGGACAAGGGGTGGTGTAGGCTGTGTCTGCTGTCGTCTCCACGTGCGCATCAACCAACTGTGCTGCGCCCTCGACTCCGACGACCGGGAGGCATTAGCACACTTCCGCCACGCCGGATGGAGCAATTGGGAGGCCATCGCCCTAGAGAGTGGATCAGGAGTGTGTTGGGGCGGATGTCAGAGAGATACCCTCGGAGACAATGTTCCGGTAGAGGCCGAAGCGATGTTGCTTCATGCGCTCCCACCGCTCCTGCCCGATGACGCGGGGGCCGATGAGTACGTCGTACTCGAGAGACACGCGGGCAGCCAAGGTGCTAATTTCCTGGCGCGAGGGCCAATCTTCCTCATTGAGGACAACCAGGATGTCTATATCCGACCAAGGTTGGCTGTCTCCGCGGGCCTTTGAGCCAAACAGGAGTGTCTGGAGGATGCGCCCTGGAAAGCGCCCGTGAAGCCGGGCGATGAAGACCTCAATGGCCTGGCGCTCCCGCGCGGTCACGTGGGAGATGGGCCTTGTGTTCACATTCCCCCCTCTTCTCGCAGGTACCGTTCGACACGACCGACGAAACGCCGGGCATCGCGCAGGTCGTCCGCTGCCACCTGAGGTTCTATGGGTAGTTCGATCTCGTAATCGCCTACGTGCCGATTCTCCATCACGCGCCCGTAAATGTCGCTGTACTCGGCCTCGATCTCTCCTGGCCGGACAAAGTACTGCCGGAAAGCAGCGATTACACCCGAGTGTTTGCTGCGGGTGATGCCCTGGGTCGCCAATAGCGCGTTGGCGGCGTAGTAGTAGGCCCGGTTGACCGCCGATCCGTAAAAGCCGTCGGCCAAGTTGTGGGCGGCTACTTTCAGCATCTGTTGGGCGTTCTCGACGTAGAGGGCAACCTCGTATTGTGAGGCATGCTCTGGAACGGACATAGGTACCTCCTAAGAGAGTATAATGGAAAACGCGGGGAAAGGCAAGTTTCAACGCCCGTGTAGGTAAACCGCCACGCCGGTCGCCAGGGCCAGGCCGGCCACGATGGCCAGGCCGTAGCGCATCGCGGCTTGCAGCACAGGTCCCTCCTGGCCCCCCAACTCCACCGTGCTGCATCCCACGATAACTTTGGCCGGGGCGAATAACGAGCCTATTGCCCCGCCCGCTGTCTGCGCGGCCAGGATGATGAGCGGGCTCACGCCGACCAACACCGCCACGTGTTGCTGTAGGCCACCGAATACGACATTGGAGTTGGTATTGGAACCGGTCATAAAGGCACCCAGCGCGCCGATGAAGGGGGCGACCAGCGGGAAGGCAGGTCCAGCCACTCGCGCTATCCCATCGGCCAGCAGGTGCGTCATCCCCGCGTGTTCCATCGTCATCGCCATGCCCACCAGGGCCGCGATACCCAGGCTGGAGCGTCTCGCCCGCCGGACCACGGTTCGCGCGATGCGGCCCGCTGTCCCGTCTGCGTAGCGGCCTTGCCTGTGGAACAGCGCGTAGGTGACGAGAGAGGCGTAGGTCAGCAGCGCCCCGGCGTGGCCGAAGAGGTTGATGGTGCGACCTTCCCCTGCTGGCGTGACCCAGCCACGGGCTGTGGTCAGTTCGGGGAACTGTATACGGATGACTACCTGGCCCAGGAAGTCGTGTACAGGCGGGAGCAACTGGGCCGCCAGCACGATGGCGACCAGGATGGTGTAGGGGAACAGTGCCCAGCCGAGCGCCATGCCCCCTGTTGTTGGGCGAGGTCTCCTGACCGAGCCCCTGGCGCACCCTCTGGCCCAGGCCACCCCAACCACCAGCCCGGCCAGCCCGGCCATCATCCCGCCAATGGACCACATCCCGTGAGTGACGATGATGAATTGAACGCCGGCCATCACCAACCCGATGAGGAGCAGCGGGACCAGGCCTCCTTGCAGTGTGCGTCTCCCTCCCGCTGCCCACAGCGTCGCTGCACCGCAGGCCAGGCACGCGAGTCCCAGCATCACCGCGCACCAGGGGGCCAACTCCTCGCCACTGCGCCCCGTCGCTCCGATGAGCGCATAGAAGGAGGAGCCGAGCGAACCGAAGGTAACAGCCCAGGAGTGCCCCACCGAGGCGATGATGACGGCTGTCACGGCCGGGAAACCCAGCCCCACCAGCAGTGGCGCGACGACTGCCACCGGCACGCCGAAGCCGCTCACCCCTTGCAGGAAGGCACCGAATATCCAGCCCAGGAGCAGCGCCTGCAGCCCCCGATCGGGCGTGAGACGAGGGAGTCCCGTTCCAATAGCCGCCAGCACGCCGGCCTCGTCGGTCACGCGGTAGAAGAGGAGCGCGGCCCAGATGACGTAGAGCACGAAGAGGGCCAGCAAGAACCCCTTCAGTTGGGCGTAGGCCAGCACCTGCCACCCCGCCCCGAAGCGAAATGCTGCCACAAGCAGTGCCACGAGCCACCCGACCGCCCCGGCCTTTGCTCCGCCCCAACGGAAGCGGAGCATCAGGACGAGAACTGTTAAGATGGGGAGGGAGGCTAAGAGCCAATTGTAGATTGCGGATTGCAGATTGTAGAAAGAGGGCATAGTGGCTACTCGGTGACGGTGACGATCTGGAGGGGAATAGCATCGTCCTGGGAGTCGGCGATGGAGAGACGCGCGCCGGTCTCGGCGACGTACATTCCCGCCTCGAGCCGATGCGCGCCCGGCGTAGCGTCGGAGCGGACGGAGATCTCGTAGACGTCGGTGATGACCTCACCAGCCAACCACAGGCTGGTGGGATACGTGCTGCCGACCGGTTGGTTATCCCGCTGGCCGGTCATTGAGCCATCGGGGGCCAGGAGGTGGACGAAGACGGTGTAATCCTCGTCCATCTCGGTCAGCGCCCGCCAGTACAGGGTGAGGGTGAGTGTGTCCCCTGGCGCGACGGCTTCGGCCGAAAGGTCGTAGCTGAGCAGTTTAACCTGGTCGCCGAGCGTGGCGGTGAGCGGGTGGGAGATGGCTGGGATGTCGAAGACGCGGCTGATGGTCTGCATAGTGACGATGCCCAGGTCGAGCACCAGGTTTTGACCTGAGCCTGTCGAAGGGTCATCCAGGTGGAACCGCAGGGGGTAGTCGCCCGGCGGTATGCCGCGCGGCAGGCGCGGGTCGTAGCGGTCCACGATGATCTCGCCAGCGGTCCAGTCGGAGGTGGGGTAGGTGCTGTGGACGGGAGCACCAGCGTAGAGCGTCGTGTCACCCAGGGTGAGGTGCACGTCGTAATCTGGTAGAGGGGACTCGCCGGCCCGCCAGAAGAGGGTCAGGTAGAGCCGCTCGCCGGGCCGGGCGCTGGTCGTATCCAGATTGACCCCCAGCAGGGTCAGGCCGCCAAGGGGGGCATCCAGGCGGGTGCGGATGCCCAGG
>JAUWNP010000244.1 GCA_030612585.1 Anaerolineae bacterium | reverse complement strand
TTTCACCTCCCCCCCCCCCCCGGGCCCCCCGCCCCCCCTCCGTCCCCCCCAATGTTGGGGGGGATGGGAGAGGGAAGGACTCCCCTCCCCCAGAGCTTGTCCTGAGCGAAGCCGAAGGGTTGGGGGAGGGGCCGGGGGTGGGGGCATAGCGCTGGCGCTGATGGCGCTCCCGCTGCTGATCCAGGCCGCGCTGATCCTGCCCCGCCATCCCTATTACGGGACGGCCTTCAACTGGCTGGCCGGAGGGCCTCAGGCAGCCGCTCGTGCCATCCTCACCGGTGAGGAGGGGGAAGGGCTGGCGGAACTGGCTGCGACCCTCAACGGGCGGCCCGACGCGGAACGTCTGACCGTCGCGGCACAACTGCGGCACGTCTTCAACCAGACCTTCCGGGGCATCACGTTGGACATTGACCAGCCGGCCGATTATTTAATCTTCCACCGCAACTACACCGTGAGGGATTACAAGGTCCGGCAGTGGGGGGACCTATGGGAACGATACTACGCCCGCACACCGGCACGGGAGGTCGGCTTCGATGGCGTGCCTCACGCCTGGCTCTACCCGGCACTCCCTGCCGACGTTCAGCCCGAACATCCGTCGCCGATCAGCCTGGGCGACCATTACCGCTTCCTGGGCCACGACCTGCGCTTGACCGAGGCCGCCCCCGGCGATTGTATCCCCCTGGTGCTCTACTGGCAGGCCACAGAGCCGGTCACGGAGGACCTGAGCGTCTTCGTCCATCTGCTGGACCCCACCGGGGGACTGGCCTGGCAGGAGGACGGGGCGGCCGCCCACGGCACGCGCCCCACCTGGAGTTGGGCTCCTGGAGAGGTGGTCGCCGATCCGCACACGATGGTTCTGCCAGAGCACCTGCCGGAGGGGGATTATCTACTGACAGCCGGCCTCTACGACTGGCGGACTGGAGAGCGGCTGCCAGCGGTAGGAGCGGACGGGGCCCGCCTGCCAGATGATCGGCTGGGCATCGCTGTCCTCACCGTCCGCCAGCCGCGCCCTCACCCGCTGGCGTGCCTGGCGCGGGGGCTGGCATCGCTGGTGCTCCTCTCAGCAGTGGCCCTCGCACTGAAGCCCCATCGGGTAGCCTTGCCCTGAATCGGCGCTTGCGTTACAATGTAGGTAGTATTCACCTGAAGCCGCCGACGGAAGTCGGCGGAGCGATCACAGCGCACCATCTCTGACTACGTTTTGCTGATGAAGATGCGGGTTGCGCTGTGACGATGATAGTGGTGCGTTAGGCGGCTCAAGGAGGAGGAATGAGCACTTGCATATTCTGTGACATCTTGGCAGGGAGTCTTCCATCGAGTATCATCTTCAGGGACGATCTGTGTTGTGCCTTCATGGATATTCAGCCCGTTAACCCAGGGCACGTGCTGATCGTTCCCACTTATCATGCCTCGTGTCTTGCGGAACTTGACGAAGAGTCAGGCGCTCATATATTTACGACGGCCCAACGTATCGCAAAGGCTATAAGAAATAGCGGTCTCAAGTGTGAAGGCGTCAACTTCTTTTTAGCAGATGGTGTATCTGCAGGCCAAGAAGTATTCCATACCCACTTGCATGTACTTCCACGCTACACGGGCGATGGGTTCGGTTTAAGGTTTGGGCCAGAATACGGCAACCAGCCCGGCAGAGCAGAACTCGACAGGATGGCTAGTAAGATTCGCAGAACACTGTGAGAGTGATGGATTTTCCAGATCACATTCGGACTCAAATCGAGACTATGCCCCGCAAGCCGGGTGTCTATCTGATGCACGACGTGACCGGCACGGTCATCTACGTGGGCAAGGCAGTTGACCTGCGCGCCCGCGTGCGCTCCTACTTCCACACCTCGGCCTGGGAGAACCCCAAGGTGCGCGCGATTGTGTCCGAGATTGCCGACCTGGACTTCATCGTCACCGATTCGGAACTGGAGGCGCTGATCCTGGAGGCGAACCTGATCAAGCAACATCGCCCCCGCTACAACGTGCGCCTCAAGGACGACAAGCGCTATCCCTACATCAAGATCACCTGGGCCGATCCATTCCCCAAGGTGCTCATCACCCGTCGCATGGAGCAGGACGGCGGCCACTACTTCGGCCCGTTCACATCTGCCTCGGCTGTCCACCGGACGCTCGACATGCTGCGCAAGTCATTCCCGCACCTGACCTGCAATCGGGAGATCACAGGCCGCGATAGGCGCCCCTGTCTGTACTACGACATCAAACTCTGCCTAGGGCCCTGCATCGGCGCGGTGACACAAGAGGAGTACCGCGCGATGATCCGCGGGCTGGCCCGCTTCCTCGAAGGTCGCAGCGAGGAAGTGATCGCCGACCTGGAGGCGCGGATGGGGGCCGCCGCCCATGAATGGGACTTCGAGCAGGCAGCGTCCCTGCGCGACCAACTCCAGGCCGTGCTGCACATCGTCGAACGACAGAAGATTGTCTCGTCGGCCGGGGCCGACCAGGACGTGATCGCCTTCGCCCGCGAAGAGGGAGACGCCTGTGTGCAGGTATTCTTCATCCGGGGGGGCAAACTGCTGGGACGGGAGTACTTCGTGCTGGAAGGGGCTCAGGACGAGGACGAGCGGGAGGTGATGGCCGCCTTCCTCAAGCAGTTCTACGAGGAGGCCGCCTACGTCCCGCCAGAGGTGTTGTTGCCGGAGCAGATCGAGGAGGCGCTGGTCATCGAGCAGTGGCTGAAGGGCAAGCGGGGGGCCAAGGTGACGCTGCGCGTGCCCCGCCGGGGCCATAAGCGGGAGTTGGTGGCGCTGGCAGCCGAGAACGCCGCCGAGACGCTGGCCGCCCTGCGCGCCCAGTGGCAGGCCGACGCCCACAAGCACGAACAGGCGCTAACCGAAGTCCAGGAAGCGCTATACCTCCCCACGCCCCCGGCCCGCATCGAATGTTACGATATCTCTACGACGCAGGGGACGGAGATCGTCGGGAGTATGGTCGTCTTCATCCACGGCGTGCCGCGCAAGTCCGCATACCGTCGCTTCGTCGTGCGCAGTGTGCAGGGCCAGGACGACTACGCCAGTATGCGCGAGGTTCTGCAGCGCCGCTTCCGTCGCTGGCAGATGGCCACGTCGGCCTCATCTGAAGGGGGAACCGAGTCCCTCCCCCCTGGAGGTGGGAGCAAGGCGGGTATCAAAGGCTGGGCCAAGTTGCCCGATCTGCTCATCGTGGATGGTGGAAAGGGACAGTTGAGCGTGGCGGTCGAGGTACTGAAGGAGTTTGATCTGCTCGCCAGGGTGCCGGTGGCGGGCCTGGCCAAGCAGCGCGAGGAGATTTTCCTGCCGGGGCAACCCAGGCCCGTCCTGCTGCCCCGCCGCTCCCAGGGGCTCTTCCTCGTGCAGCGCGTGCGGGACGAGGCGCACCGCTTCGCTATCACGCACCATCGCGCGCGCCGGCGCAAGGCGGGGGTCGCATCGCAACTGGACAGCATCCCCGGCGTGGGGCCGGCGCGGCGCAAGGCGCTCCTCAAGGCTTTCGGCTCCCTCGGCGCCATCCGCGTCGCCAGCGTCGAACAACTGGCTGCCGTCCCTGGCATCCCTCGCACCGTCGCCCAGGCTGTCAAGGAGCATCTGTAGATGTTGGTAAATTGGTAAATTGGTAAATTGGTAGATTGGTAGATTGGTAGATTGGTGATCAGTTTCCCAATTTACTATGCTCATTGAAATCCGTTGTAACCACCCAGGCATCGTCATTCTGAGCGACCGAAGGGAGCGAAGAATCTCGCGTTGGTGATGATTCGACACCTCAACAACGAGATTCCTCGTCGCTACGCTCCTCGGAATGACGCATCACGGGTAGGTTGAGTAATAACAATCCGTTGTTGAAATTGGGAAGTTGTGGTATAGTTCTAGCAGGTCGGTAGACTAGAAAATTGGTAGACGGGTAGTTGGTCTCTGTTACGAATGTACCAATGTACCAATATACCAATGCACCGAAAGGTAAGTTGGCTTGACCACCCTGACTCTGGACCGGTTGCGCTGGGTCGTCTACGCGCTATTGATCGCTTCCGCCATTCCGGCTGGACTGGTCGTCTCTCAACTCATCAAAGCACGCCGCGCCCCGTACTACATCATGCGCCGGGATGCCCTCAGGCGGGCCACGCGCTGGATGCTGGCAATGCTGGTATTGCAGGCGTTGGCCGTCGCGCTGTTGGTCGTGCCCCCGCGCCTGGCGTCCATCCTATCTACCCCAACCCCTGCCCCAACCGCGACGCCGACGGGCACGCCTACACTCACTTCCACCCCGCGCCCCACCCGCACGGCGACCGTCACGCCCACTCGCCGCCCCACGGCGACCCCGCCCCTGATCCCCACGCTCACGCCGGCCGTGCCCCCGCCTGACGTGGCACTGACGCCGCTCCCCTCGGCCGTGCCGGCCAGAGAGGATGCGCTCATCACCTTCATCACCCTGGCCGCCGCCCTGGACGCCAGTGATCAGCCCGTGGACATGGGCACCGAGTTCCCACCAGGCGACCACCGCGTCTACCTGTTCGTCTCCTACGAGGGTATGGCCGACGGCGTCGCCTGGACTCTTGCCATCTACCGCGAGGGGGAATTCCTGGACGGGACTACGCAACTATGGGAATGGGGGGAGCAGGGTCAGACGTATTTCTACTACAAGCCGCCTGAAGGGTATGAGCCGGGCGCCTACGAAATGCACGTTTTCATTGAGGTCCGGCTGCAGGGCATCGCCCAGTTCGTGATCACGGAGGAAGTAAGTGAGTAGATGAGGAATGGATAGATGGGGCCCCTCATTTACCTTTTCCTCATTTACTCACTTACTCATTTGCTCACCTACAACGTCAACGTTAGAAGCAGCGCCGAGACTGCGGGCACGGTGAGGTTATCAATGCCCCAGGGTGAGGCCGCCTCGATTACCGTCGCGCCAAGTGCGGTCACGGCTGCCGCGCTCGCTGCGGCGGCCGGGTTCAGGGGCACCGGGGCCAGCAGCAGAAGCGGCACGAGCGTCGCCACCCAACTGGCGAGGAACATCACCGCCGATCCTTCCAGCGAGCGGGTGCTCCCGGCGACGGTGTAGCGTCGCTTCCCGAAACGCTGACCCACCACGGCAGCCAGCGCGTCCCCCCAGGTCATCGGCATCAGGCTCGCCACCAGCAGATGCGGCTGGTCCCACAGCAGCCAGATGAGCGCGACGAACGAGATGGGGAAGTAGATCGTGCCCAACTGCCCCTTCTCCCCGGTCTCCATCGCCTTGAACGTCCCCTGCCAGTAGGAGAGGGCGTTGATGGCAATGAAGGCTGCCGGGGGGATGATCGCGAAGGTGCGGCTCTCGAACAGCAGCACACTCCCGTAGGACCACATACCGACCGCGATGTGGATGAACTTACGCGTGAACTCGACCGAGTAGCCGCGCCACTTGCGGAGTGCCTCGGCGATGCCGATTGCGGCGAAGACGTAGGCGAAAGAAATGAGTAGGGCAATGACGTCTCGTGACATGTTATCATTCTCCAGAGTGTTATAATCCCTATCCTTCTGGCTTGAGCAGCGCGATGACGTAACCCTTCGTCTTGCTGGCCGGGTCGCCTGGCAGGGGCAGAGCGCCGCCAATGACTTTCGCCGGGCGGCGGTAGAACCTGATCTTGCCATCGTGCCCGCGTTTGAAGTCAACCGCCACCCATCCACTACCCGGCTCCCACACGACCCCCGCTTTTTCCTCATCTATCCACCATTGCTGGCGAATGAGTACGTAATCTCCAATCCGGGCCTCCGGAACCGCCCACCCATCCTCCGGTACGGGCAAGGTGAAGTAGTTCGCCTTGCCGGCGCCGACCGCCGGAAGGTCGGTAGGCTGACCGGAGAGCAGATGAAGCCGGTAAGCAGCCCCGTTGATCAGGACACGGTCCACCATGAAGTACCCTTGCAGGTTGACATTCTCCACAAAGGGAGCCCTCGCGCCATCCAGCCGCCAGATGGGGAAAACCGGCAGGCGGGTGGGCCTGCTGGTGCGTCCTTCCATGATGTGCGCGATCAGGCTCTCGATCCACTGTTGGGCTTGCTGGCAGGCTTCGACCCGTGCCTTGTCGTTGCGCGTGGCCCAGT
>JAUWNP010000080.1 GCA_030612585.1 Anaerolineae bacterium | reverse complement strand
CCTGGGCCGGCAGGAGGAGGCCATCGCCGCCTACCAGCGGGCTATCGAACTGGACCCCACCTACGCCTACCCCCACAACGGCCTGGGCAACGTGTACAGCGACCTGGGCCGGCAGGAGGAGGCCATCGCCGCCTACCAGCGGGCCATCGAATTGGACCCCGACTACGCCCATCCCCATAACAACCTGGGCCTCGTCTACCGTGACCTGGGCCGGCAGGAGGAGGCCATTGCCGCCTACCAGCGGGCCATCGAACTGGACCCCAACTATGCCGCTTCCCATTTCAACTGGGCACTGCTGGAGGCGGAACGGGGCAGCAAAGACGCGGCTTTTGAGCATCTGGAACGGGCCATCGAACTAGAGCCTGAGGAGGCCCGCAGGCAGGCCAGGGAGGCGGCGTCGTTTGAACCCATCCGCGACGATCCGCGCTTCCGGGAGTTGGTGGGGGAGGAGTACCGCGGATAGGGGAAATACACGATGGCTGACGCTAACGCATCGTTCATTTCTCCATCCGTGGTTCTCTTCCGCCACCACCAACCTGAGACCTGAAACCATGAAACCTGAAATCGCAAAGGCGCTCCGCATCCACGAACTCCTGCTGTCCGAATACGGCGACCACCCCTGGCACCCCCACGACCCGGTCGCCACGCTCGTCACCACCATTCTCTCCCAGAACACCAACGACGTGAACCGGGACCGGGCCTTCGAGCGGCTGCGGGAGCGGTTCCCTACCTGGGATGAAGTGCGCGACGCGCCGCTGGAGGAACTCGTCGAGGCGGTGCGCCCGGCGGGGCTGGCTCCCACTAAGGCTCCCCGCATCCAGGAGGCGTTGCGCAGGATCACAGAGGAGAGAGGGGAGAGAGGAGAGAGGAGAGAGGGGAGAGGAGAGAGGGGAGGGGGAGGTGGGAAGGGAGAGAGGGGAAAGATTGGGCTGGGGTTTCTGGACGAGATGGGGCTGGGGGAGGCGCGGGAGTGGCTGCTGAGTATACCTGGCGTCGGCCCCAAGACTGCCGCCATCGTGCTGCTTTTTGCGCTGGGGAAGCCCGCTTTCCCGGTAGATACGCACGTCCACCGCGTCACCCGGCGGCTGGGCCTTATCCCGGACCGGACTACTCGCGAGAAGGCCCATCAACTGCTGGAGCAACTCGCCCCACCCGAGATTTACTACTCCTTCCACCTCAACCTCATCGCCCATGGCCGCGCCGTCTGCCACGCCCGCAATCCCGAATGTGCCCGCTGCATCCTCCAGAATGAGTGCGACTTCCTGCTAACCGCTGACTGCTGACTGCTAAGGGTTCATAAAAATATGATTTCCTGTGTTGTTTCGCCTGGCCCGAATATGACAACGAATCAGGAGGATTAACCGAATCAGCCACGCGGAGCATCGAAACACCCGCTGACACCCCAGACCCGTTGAAAACAGGCGACTCCAGTGCACTTTTGACGCACTTCGTGGTATCAGCCGATGATTTCAATCGTCGGCGGGGCGACAGGTTTGATGTCGCAGTCGTGAGATGAGAGCACCCATTTGTTCAATCCTCTTTATTCGCTGTCATATTGAGCGGGAAGGTTACTGCTCGGGCGTCATTTCGAGCGACCGAAAGGAGCGCAGCAGCCTGCCCTGCCACCGCGAGTACCACCGCGAGTACTCGTGGCGGGGCTCGTGGCGGGGCTCGTGGCGGTGAGCCTGTCGAAGGGACTGAAGGGAGTCGAGGAATCTGGTCGCTCTTGCCGCCGAGAACCGAGATTCCTCGACTCGCTGCGCTCGCTACTAATGACATCCTGTCATTGCACAATGAGTGGCGCATTCCGTTCGCGCCACGCGTAGCTCGGAATGACGGTCCTTGACTTGCTCATTCGGAATGATGGCCTTTGGCTTGCTCGCTCGGAATGATGGCCCGCGATTCCACACCCAACTATTGGGCAGCGTCCACTCGCCCTGCGTCTCGTTCTCAACCAACATCCACTCCCTCTACCTCGTCATTCCGAGCGGAACGGAGCGCAGCGGAGTGAAGTCGAGGAATCTCTTGTATCCAGCGCGAAGGAGATTCCTCGACTCGCTGCGCTCGCTCGGAATGACGGTCCTTGACTTGCTCATTCGGAATGACGGCCCTTGACTTGCTCATTCGGAATGACGGCCCTTGACTTGCTCATTCGGAATGATGGCCTTTGGCTTGCTCGCTACTAATGACATCCTGTCATTGCACAATGAGTGGCGCATTCCGTTCGCGCCACGCGTAGCTCGGAATGACGTGTACTGCTGACGACTGACGGCTAATCGCTAATCACCAGTTGACAGTTTCCCCCCTTCCAGTTACAATATTGCCCAACCTGGAGGATAAGAGAGACCAATGAACAAAATGACCAGTGCCGAGGTACGCCAAAGTTTCCTGGATTTCTTCGCCGAGCGGGGCCACACCATTGTGCCCAGCGCCAGCCTGGTGCCGGTGGATGATCCCACGCTGCTGTTCACCAACGCCGGGATGAACCAGTTCAAGGATGTGTTTCTGGACCTGGGTAGCCGGCCCTATATCCGCGCTGCCGACACACAGAAGATTATGCGTGTCTCTGGTAAGCACAACGACCTGGAGGAGGTGGGGCGCGACACTTATCACCACACCTTCTTCGAGATGCTGGGCAACTGGTCCTTTGGCGACTACTACAAAAAAGAGGCCATCGGGTGGGCCTGGGAACTCCTGACCGAGGTCTGGGGGTTGCCGAAGGAGCAACTGTGGGCCACCGTCTTCAAGGATGAACTGGGGGAACTGGAGACCGACGAGGAGGCGGCCAACTACTGGCGGTCGGAGACGGATATCTCTCCCGAGCACATTATGTACTGCGGTCGCAAGGACAATTTCTGGGAGATGGCCGACACCGGCCCCTGTGGGCCGTGCAGCGAGATACACCTCGACCGTGGCCCGGATTTCTGCGACAAACAGGGGGTGCCCGGCCACGTCTGCCAGGTCAACGGCGACTGCGGTCGTTTCTTTGAACTATGGAACCTGGTGTTCATCCAGTACAACAAGGACGCCGATGGCACGTTGCACCCGCTGCCGGCCAAACACGTGGACACCGGTGCGGGATTCGAGCGGCTGGTCGCTGTGCTCCAGGACGTTGACTCCAATTACAAGACCGACCTGTTTATGCCTATTATCCAGCGCGTGCAGGAGATGGTGGGCCATACCGATGCCGAGGTAGAGGAAAATATCGTCGCCTACCGCGTCATCGCTGACCATGGGCGGGCGATCACCTTCCTCATCGGCGACGGTGTCCTTCCGGGCAACGAGGGGCGCAACTACGTGCTGCGTATGATCCTGCGCCGCGCGGCTCGCTTCGGGCGCAAGATCGGCTTCACGCGCCCCTTCCTGGCCGAGGTCGCCAAGGTGGTGATTGAGACCATGGGCCCCCAGTTCCCTGAGCTCACGAGCCGCCGCCAGTTTGTTCTCACCACGATCACCCAGGAGGAGGAGCGTTTCCTGCGCACGCTCGACCTGGGCCTGGCGCGGCTGGGCGAGGTACTGGCCAAACTGGAGGCGGGGGGTGAAAGCAGCGTGCCGGGCGAGACGGCCTTCCGGCTCTACGACACTTTTGGCCTGCCACTGGAGATCACGCGCGACGAGGCCGGAGAGCATGGCCTGAGCGTGGACGAGGCTGGCTATCGGGCGGCGCTCGAGGAGCAGCGCCAGCGCGCCCGGCGGGTGGAATCGTTTGAGGCCCCTGACGAGGAGACGCTGGCACGCTACAGAAAAGTTCTGACAGACCTGCAAGAGCAGGGTCTCCTGGACGAGAGTGGGGTTGAAAACGACCCCTACTCGGTGACCGAACTGGAGACCAAAATTGTGGCGGTCCTACGCGATGGTGAGGTAGTCAAGTCGGCCAAAGAAGGGGATCAGGTTGAGGTAGTACTGCCGGTGACCTGCTTCTACGTCGAGGCTGGCGGCCAGGTTTTCGACACCGGCTTCATTGCGGCCTATCCCCCCCCGCCATCCCCTGGAGGAGGGGGAGAAGAGGGAGGGGAAGACGAACCGACCTGGGAGATCGAGGTGCAGGAAGTGCGTCAACCGATCTCGGGCCTGATCGTGCACGCCGGCGTGGTCATGCAGGGCCGGCCACGGGTCGGCGATGACGTCTGGGCTGTCGTGGACTACGAGCGGCGGATGGACATCGCTCGTAATCACACCGCCACCCATCTCCTGCACAGCGAGTTGCGTTACGTTCTGGGCGAGCATGTACAGCAGGCCGGGTCGCTGGTCGCGCCGAACCGGCTGCGTTTTGACTTCACTCACCCGGCCATGTTGACTCAGGACGAATTGGATGCGGTGACCCGTTCTGTCAACGATGCCATCCTGGTCAATTACCCACTGGATGTCGTCGAGAGGCCCTACCGCCGAGCGGTGCAGGAGGGGGCGATTGCGCTCTTCGGCGAGAAGTACGGCCACGAGGTGCGCGTCGTGTGTATCGGGTGGCCGGGCGAGCCCTTCAGCCAGGAGTTATGCGGCGGTACTCACGTGAACGAGACAGGTGAGATCGGCTTGTTTCACATCGCCTCCGAGGAGGGGGTAGGGGCGGGGGTGCGCCGCATCGAGGCGGTGACCGGCCGCGGGGCTGTGGACCTGGTTGAGCACCAACTGGGCGCACTCCAGCGCACGGCCGCCTACCTGGGCATCTCGTCCGGGGAAGTGGACCGCAAGGTGCTAGGGCTGCTGGATGAACTGCAGGCCGCCCGCAAGGAGGTCGCGCGCCTCCAGGAGCGATTGGCGCGGCGCGAGTTTGAGGCGTTGCTGGAGCAGGTACAGCCGGTGGCAGGGGTCTCGTTGCTGAGCGCCCGGGTGGTTGTACCTAGCATGGAGGTGCTGCGCGAGATGACCGACTGGTTCCGCGACCGGCTGGAATCCGGTGTTGTCGTCCTGGGCACGGTGCTGGGCGAGCGGCCTGCGTTCGTCGCCGCTGTCACCTCCGACCTGGTTGGGCGTGGTGTGGATGCGTCCAGGCTGGTGCGCGATATGGCCCGCATCGTGGGCGGTGGTGGAGGTGGCAGGCCCAACCTGGCCCAGGCGGGTGGCCGTGATCCTAGCCGGCTCGACGAGGCGTTGCATCAGGCTCCCCGCATATTGGAAGAGCAGTTAGCGGTTAGCAGTCAGCAGTCAGTGGTCAGCGGTTAGCGGTCAGTGACTGACGGCTACATGCAGGGAGGGCGAGATGAGCAATGCCAGAGTCAGGAGTTATCGCGATCTGCATGTATGGCAACGGGCGAAGGCGTTCGCTGTGGAGATTTACCGGGTCACGGAACCGTTTCCTCGCAAAGAGCAATACGGCCTCACCGATCAGATCCGGCGGGCAGCGGTCTCGATCCCGTCCAACATCGCCGAGGGGCATATCAAGCGATCGGATAAGGTGCTTGCTAACCACCTCGACATCGCCCTTGGGTCGGCGGCGGAACTTGACACCCAACTGGAGATTGCATTAGAAGTTGGCTATCTGGAGACTCAGATCTACCAGGCTCTTGCAGCCGAGTTGCAGGAGATCACAAAGATGCTTTTCGGCTTGCTGGCTGTGGTCACCGGCAAGCGATAGCGGTCATTTGCTGCTGGTTGTCTGCTTTCCGGCTAACTGCTCACTGCTCCCGGCTAACGGCTAATTATGGGTTTTGGAACCTGCACGATCGTAGAACTGCAACCCCAGGATGATCTTGCCTCTGTCCAGCACCGGCTCAGTTGGCTGGGCGGAGGTCGCGTCGTCCTTGTCCTGCCTTGGGACATACACTTTCTCTCCCACGGGTTGGATTTCGGCCTGCTGCGGCGCGAGGCCGAGCGACGGCAGTTAGAGATCGCCATCGTCTCCGCCGACCCTGATCGGCGGCGGGTGGCCCGTGGAAGCGGGTTTCCGGCCTTCGCCAGCGTCGAGGAGGCGCAGGAGAGTACGGTGTGGAGGGGCCGCCCCCCGGAACGGGTGGAGCCGCCGCCCCGTCACTGGTGGGAAGAAGACATCACCCTCCGACCTCGCCCCATCCGCCTCCGTGCGCTCTGGCTCGATTGGGTCAAACTGGGCGTCCGTCTTATCATTTTCGTGCTGTCGCTTCTGGTCGTCGCTGGCACCGCCTACACCGTCATCCCCAGCGGTGTGGTGACGCTGGTGCCGGCCGGGAGAGAGTTCACCACTATCGTGCCGGTGTCGGTGGACCCCGACGTCGAGACAGTGGATAACTCTCCCTCTCTGGGGGGGGGGCTGGGGGGGGTAATCCCCGCGCGGCGGGTCGGTATTGAGGTCGAGGGCTTGGCCGAGGTCGAAACGACCGGTCTGATGGACGTCGCTGCTGGCCAGGCCACTGGCGTGGTCCTGTTCACCAATCTGCTGGTGCAGGATTACATCGTGCCGGCCAATACCATCGTGCGTACTTCCTCCAGCAGTTACCCCATTCGCTTTCGCACCACCGCAGACGTCGCTGTTCCTGCTGGCGGACAGGCGACTGTGCCCATCGAGGCGCTGGAGGAGAGGATGGGCAATGTGGGGGCTTTTCGGATCAACCGGGTGGAGGGCGTGGCCGCTGCTGCCGTGCGGGCGATCAACCCGGAGCCGACCACGGGTGCGGAGCCCAGTGAGGTGCGTGTTGTCACCCAGACCGACCGCGACCGGGCGCGGAAGCAGTTGATGCGGCAGTTGCTCGACCAGGCGTATGTGGAGATGGGCTACCTGCTGGAGCCCACCGAAGTTCTCCTCCGCCAATCATTGCGCATCGAGGCGGTGCCCAAGGAGGCGTACACGCGCTTCATTGCCGAGCAGGCCGATACGGTGGGGCTTAACATGCGCTTGCTGGTGAGCGGGCTGGCCGTGGACGTGGACAACGCTGAGGCGGTGGCGTACACTACCCTCTCCCGTCGCCTGCCATCGGGGTACGCGTTGGTGGACGCCCGCTTTGAATTGGGCGAGGTGGCCGAAGAGGACATTAGCCCAGGTTTGTTCACCTTCTTCGTCACCACTCACGGTTACGCTGCTGCTGCGCTTGATACAGATGCGGCGGTCGCTCTCGTCCGCGGACGGCGCGTCGCCGATGCCCGTGAGCAACTGCTGGCGGAGTTTCCGCTGGCCGAGGAACCCCAGGTCACGATCTGGCCGGCGTGGCCGGAGCGGTTGGAATGGTTTGAGCGGCTGCCGCTGCTTCCGCTGCGTATCAGTGTGCAGGTTGTGCCGCAGGGTCAACAGCAGTTGGCAGTTGGCCGTTAGCGGTTAGCGAGATAGGATATGCGTATTCTCGCGTTGGACATGGGTGAGCGGCGTGTGGGGATCGCGGTCAGTGACCCCACCGGCACTATTGCCCGCCCGTTACGGACGCTGGTGCGAGGTTCGCGAGAGGAGGACTTCGCCGCCATAACGGCCCTCGTGGCCGAGCACGACGTTGAGTTAGTCGTGGTTGGCCAGCCGCTTTGCCTGGATGGGGCCGAGGGGCCGCAGGCGCGGCGGGTCGCTCGTTATGCCGAGGCGCTGGCCGCAAGACTGCATGTGCCCGTCGTGGCGTGGGACGAGCGTTTCACGACAGTCGCGGCGGAGGAGATTCTGCGCCAGAACCGCCGGAAGAAGAAGCGGCAGGCACGCGTCAGGGGCGAGGTGGACTCGGTGGCAGCCGCCGTGATCTTGCAGGGTTATCTCGATAGCCAGGACAACGGATTACAGGACAACAACGGATGAAAAACGTAGGCAAGGTTATTGCTCTTCTCACGGCATTGATCGCCGTTGTCATCGCAGTGGGCGGTTGCAGTCTGTCCTCACCGGATGATCTCCTCATCGGCGTTTACCTCGAGGCGGAGGCGGCCGAGTTGGAGCAGCCGGCCGGGGATGACGATACCCCGGTCACCTTCGTCGTCGAAGCGGGGGAGACGGCGGTGGATATCGCCGCCCGGCTGAAGCGGGAGGGGTTGATCTCTGATGTTGAACTGTTCCGCCGTTACGTGCAGTACCATAACCTGGATGCCGGCATTGAGGTCGGGGAGTTCACCCTGCGCCAGACGATGACCATCCCCGAGATCGCGCAGGTCTTGCAGCAGGGACAGCGCCCGGAGCAGGTCGTCACGATCCAGGAGGGGCTGCGGCTGGAACAGGTTGCTGCAGCGGTCGCAGCGCAGACGAGCATACCACAGGACGAGTTCCTGTCGTTGGTGACGACCGGGTGGCGGGATGCAGGCTTCGCCTTTGATTTCCTGGCTGACCTGCCCCCTGACGCGACACTCGAAGGGTTCCTCTTCCCTGAGACCTACCGCCTGCCTGAGGAACCGGTGGCTGCTGATCTGCTGGGCCGCATGCTGGAAACCTTCGGGACGCGTGTCACTCTTGAGATGCGGGCCGCTGCTGCCGAGCGCGGTTTGAGTCTCTACGAATTGGTCACGTTGGCCTCTATCGTGGAGCGAGAGGCGGTGCTGGACGTGGATCGCCCGGTTATTGCCGGTGTTTACCACAATCGGCTGGATGCGGAATGGTTTCTTGGCGCTTGTCCTACCGTGCAGTACGCGCTTGGTGCCCCCGACAACTGGTGGCCCCAGTTCACGCTGGAGGCCACGGAGGTGAATTCGCCCTACAACACCTATCACAACCTGGGCCTGCCGCCGGCCCCCATCTGCAGTCCGGGCCAGGCCTCGATCCAGGCGACCGCGTATCCGGCCGACACGGACTACTACTTTTTCCTCGTTGACTGCACGAAGAACGACGGCAGCCACCTTTTTGCCGTGACAGATGAGGAGCACCTCCGCAATTACGAGATGTGCGGCGGTAATTAGCGGTCAGCCGTTGGCAGTCAGCAGTCAGCAGGTGGAAGCATGGGGGTAGGACGCAGGAGGCAAGATGCAGGATGCAGGATGCAGTTTCTTGCTTCTTGCCTCTTGCTCCTTGCTCCTTCCCTCTTGCTCCTCGCTTCCTGCTCCCGGCTTCCGGCTAACTGCTTGACAGTGCGGCCGACGGTGAAGATCGGGCTGGTGGCTCCGTTCGAGGGGCGCTACCGCTACGTGGGATACGATGTCATCTACGCCGTCAGGCTGGCGCTGCGTGAGGCTAACGCGGCCGGTGGGGTGGGATCTCCCCCCCTGGAGGGGGGGCGGGGGGGGGGGGGGATGTCCTACGTCGAGTTGGTAGCCTACGATGATGGGGCCGACCCGGTGATGGCGGCCGAGCAGGCGCGTAAACTGGCCGCCGACCCCCAAGTAGTCGCCGCCATCGGCCACTTCCGCGAGGAGACGACCGGTGCTGCCTTGAGCGCTTATGCCGAGGCGGGTATCCCGCTCGTCGCCCCGGCGGTGCTCGACCGCGTGCTGCCCTGGGGAGAGGCGGAGGTCTACCGCCTGGGGCCTGCCGGCGGCACGTTGGCCCGCGCGTTGCTGCAGTACGTCAAGACGGAGCACGTGGTTGCGTTGGTGAGCGACGGTGGCCCGCTGGGTGCGGCGTTGGTCGAGGCGGCCCCACAGCAGCGGGTGAAGGTCTCGGCTGTCGTTTCCCCTGCCACCACAGATTGGCTGGGAGAAGTGTTGTCTTCCGATGCAGATGTGGTCATCTGCGACGCCAGCCCGGTTACGGCGGGCGAGGTGCTCTCAGCGCTGCGCGGGACTGGTTGGGAGGGGGTTTTCCTGGGCGGGCCGGAGTTGGCCGCGACCGACTTCGTCGCCGTGGCCGGCGAGGCCGCCGAAGGGGCGGTCTTCGTCACGCCATGGTCCTTCCCGGCGGATGTTCCAGGTGGCGCTGATTTCGTCGCCGCATACCAGGAGGTCTCCGGCGGCGTGATGCCTGGACCGCTGGCTCTCCCGGCCTACGAGGCCACCTGGGTGTTGCTGGAGGCACTGGAACGGGACGTGACTGCGCACGGAGCGCCCACGCGAGAGGGGGGGAGCGCCGCGCTCCCCGCCACCGGACGGGATGGCATGCTTGGGCACATCATCTTTGACGCCGGTCACAATTGGGGCGCTGCGCCACTGTACTGGTATCGCATCGGTGCAGGAGGCACAGCACAGCGGATCGGCTAAAACTGAAGGCTCTTTGGGATTTCGCGTGGTGAGACCCTAAGGGTTTTGCCCAAGATCGTGCAAACACCATTTTGTGCTAGCGTAACGGCTCTTTTTGCCAGATTTTGCGCGAAAACCCTTAGGGTCTGGTGGATGGGAGCGCCGTACGATTGACTACGAGCGTGAGGGATTCCCTATTACCTTTCAAACAACGACGATGCGCGTGCCCTCTTCGCGTGCGGCGTTCACCCTGTATTCGCCATAGGGAGCCACCGGGTCGGCCCAGCGGAAAATCCACCGGGCTGCCTGGTTGGTCACGTTCACGCAGCCGTGGCTATGCCGCCGGACGAAGTCGTTGTGCCAGTAGGTGCCGTGGATGGCGACGGCTGACCATGTAAAATAGACCGGGAAGGCGACGCCTGGCAGGTCGTAGTACCCCTCTCCGCTCCCACCAGTCATGCGACTGGTATGCCGCTTGTAGAGCACGTGGTGCTCGCCGCGCGGCGTTGCTGTCCCGGGCAGGCCCGAAGATATCTGCGTGCTGAAGATGGCTGTCTCCCCCTCGAAGCAGGTCAGAGACTGCGCGTCAATGTTGATCTCAATCCGCTTGTCGGAGCGACCGGGTGAGATGGGCGCCATCTCCTCGGGCGGGATACGGCGCATGGACCAGGCCGGCACGTAGGGACCGGGCGCGTAGGTGATGCCTTCCTGGAGTTGGTACCACCAGTTGCCGTCGGCATCCGCCGTAGCGCCGACGACACGGTAGATGGTGCCGTAGTAGAGTTTGTACGTCGCGTAGGTACTGGCGGGCCGCCAGCGGGCCTCGGCGATGGGCACACAGACCTGGGCCCAGAAGCCCGGCTCGGCCACCTCGGTGAAAACCTCGGTGCTGGGGGTGTTCTCCACGGGCTGCACATAGCCGCTGTGAATGAAGCCTCCGGCAGTCTGGTACCAGAAGGGATTGTCGGGCCAGGGCGCTTCGCCCACGACGGCGGCATAGAGCGGGACGACTTCGTCGCGTCCCTTCGACGTCACCCGTTCAGCATTTCGGGAAGGCTCACTGCGCACGACCTGGCGCCACCAGGTGGCGATGCGCCCCAGCGACGTGGCTGGCAGCAGTGCGGGCTCTGGTTGATCGGTGAACTGCTCGCATAGCTCAGCGAGCGGGGGTGCGTGCGGCAGTGCCAGCGAGGCCAGGGCAGCACTGGCGCACTTCAGGAACTCACGACGGTTCATTGTTTGCATCTCTACCTCTCCTTGTCGGGTCAAAGGGGGCCATCAGATCCCCACACACCCTAATGATGCGGGTGCGTTTCAAGTGAGTTGTAGGACAAGTTGGTAACTTGTCCCAGGGGCAATTTGCCAAATTGCCCTACAACCGAGATAAAGTACACCCTAATGATACGGGTGCGTTTCAAGTGAGTTGTAGGACAACTTGGTAACTCGTCCCAGGGGGCAATTTGGTAAATCGCCCTACAACCGAGATAAAGTACACCCTAATGATACGGGTGCGTTTCAAGTGAGTTGTAGGACAAGTTGGTAACTTGTGCCAGGGGCAATTTGCCAAATTGCCCTACAACCGAGATGAAGTACACCCTAATGATACTACAAGTGAGCCAGGAAGAGAGTTTCAGAGGGGTTACAGTTTGGTTAAGAGGGGCGCGGAGGTTAACGTGTGCTGCCCGTGGACGTGCAGGCACACGGGCCGACGCGGACGGCCTCGTCTGTCCAGGGGGAGCCATCGGCGGCAGTGGCAGGCAGCCGCGTTCCACTGGCGAGGTCCCACACGCCCAGGGCGACGCTGTACTGCCCCGGCCACGGTGTGTTGAAGTGGCGCACGTCGCGCACGACCTCGCTGGGCCTCCACAGCCAGAAGGGGAGCATCCCCAGCAGCGGGTGGCCGTCGGCCTGCGCGACGAGTGTGCCATCCGGGCCGAGCAGATGCGCGAACACGGTCGCCTCTGTCTCCACGTCCGCCTCGACCCGCCAGTGCGCGGTGAGGTGTACCTGCCCGGTCTCGTCGCAGGTGCAGGCCGCGTCAAGCAGTGTCACACGGTCCCCGAAGCGGGCCAGCACCTCTCCCCCGGCCCCTCCTCTGCCAGGGGAGGGGGGGCCGCCGGCCTCGACCAGGGGGATCTGGTCGGGTTCGTACCGGGTCAGGTAGACGGCGCGAGTCTGGCGAACGGCAGCCGCCAGTTCTTCCCAACCAACCGACTGGCCAAAGAGCTGGTAGGTGTAGCCCGGCGGGTCGTCCACCGCGACGAAACCAGAGGCGACGGCCTCGGCTGCGTCCGGGAGACCGGTGTGGACGTAGACGAGCCCCTCGGCGGTGACGCGCGTGGGGAGCGGGGTGAAACCCTCGAAGCCTAGCGGGTAGAAACGGCTGCGCGGCGTGATGCGCATAGGCAGGTTGACCAGCAGCAGGGGCTGTTCGCGTGTGGCGGCCTCCGCTGCATCCCAGATGCTCTCGCCGGCCATCTCGTAGAATCGCATCCCGTCGCGGACGAAGACGACCGCTGGTGTCAGCAGGACCACGAGCAGTAGCCCGGTTGCCACTACGCGCCAGGAGGGGCGCACTCGCGCGATCCACGTGCTCGCGGCTGCGGTCCACACGAGGGAGACGCCGGCCGCCGTCATATACAGGAAACGGGGGGCCAGCGCGAACCAGTCGGCCTCCATAGAGATGGCAGGGGGCAGGGCGAAGATCGCGAACCAGATTGCTCCTAGCCAGAACGCACCCCGGTTCCACCGCAGCCCGCCCCACGCCAGCAAGGCCAGTGTGGGCAGGGCAACGAGCCACAGGCTGAGTTCGGGATCAAGGCCCCACCAGGTGACCAGACGTTGCGCCAGTGGTGCCGTGGGGTAGGTCAGACCCTGTGCCAGGTAGCCCGCGTTGTGCCGCAGATCGGGCAGGGTGAGGCCAAAGCCGGTGACCCCGGCCCCGCGCATGGCGCGCCAGGCGGCGAGGGTGACCAGGAACAGGCCAACGAAGGCCAGGGGCCACCAGGAGCGGCGTTGCCAGCCCTTCGACAGGCTCGGGACACTGCGGCGCTGCAGCCAGCCCACTCCCTCGATCAGTACCACCAGCGGCGCGACGAGCAGCCCGCTCTCATAAGTGAACGGGGCCAGCGCGGCGAGCAGGAGCGCCAGCCCGATCCAGCGTCTCCCGTGCCCCTGGCGGCCACGGTCGTAGGCCAGCAGTGCGCCGGCCGCCATCGCGCTGACGAGCGGGTTGTACACCGCGCCGGGCCAGGCGACGGCCTGGCGCGAGAAGGGGAAGGCGGCGAACAGCGCGGTGGCCAGGCAGGCGGAAAGGGACGCAGATTGACGCAGATCAACGCTGATTCCCCTCTTGATATGCGAAGATGTGCGAGAATCTACGTCCGATTTTGAGACCGCTGGCTGCATCCATGCTGCGGCCAGGAGGCCCGCCAGCCACGAGGCGGCGAAGTGGGCGACCAGGTTGAGGAAGTGCAGCCCCGGCGGGTGCAGGCCACCGGCGAGCCCACCCCACAAGCGCCAGAGGGTGTACCACAGGGGCCGGTAGTAACCGTAGGGGCTGGGGCTGGACAACAACTCGCGCCACGAGATGGACTCCAACCAGGGAATCTGGAGCAGGTCGTCGGAGAACAGCGGCAGCGTGAGCGTATCGCCATACAGCAGGCCGGTGAGCGCCAGCGCGACGAGGGCCGAGGCGACGGCCGGGCAGGCCAGTGAGCGCAGGAAGAAGGTTTTCATCGCGTGGTAGTTTATCACAGTGACCGGAGAGCGCAAGGGGGGATTTAAGATTTGGAGATTTGAGATTTGGAGATTTTTGGGAGGTGGGCGAAGCATTGTGGGTGGGACCGGCCGGGGTGGGGGAAGTGGGGCGGTGGGCTGCTTGCCCTGAGCCCCTCGGCTCCGCTCGGGGTAAACTTTGCCGAAGGGGCACTCGTTTGTGCAAGCACCGTGATTGGGATATAATTGGGACGAGACACCAATGTGTTCTGCATCAGACTTGGGTGGAGTGCAGATCATAAGCAGGAGGTGCTTGAGAGGAAATTCAAGGTTTATCACAGAGAAATTCTCATCTGCTACACCTATGGGAGGATAGAATCATGAGATCAAGACAAGTGGTTTTGGTAACAGCAGCAGGTTTGGCCGCCGTGGTGGCTTCCCTCATTCTGGTAGCCGCCCTGGCTTCGGCACAGCCAATCTCCCAGGCCGATCTTTATTCCGAAGACGGCCCGCTTTCCACCCAGGCCGTCTCTGTGACCTTTCCTGCGGGGCCCTGGCCCCCATACGCCCACGGGGCGCTCTCTGTTCACCCGGAGCCCCCCATCGCTGGTCACCCTGCCGAGTTGTGCGCCGTGGTGGCCAATGACCACCCCACCGATCCCCTCGCCGCGACGATCGAGTTCGGCGTGTCTGATTTTGGCATCGGTCTGCCCTTTGCACCGGTGGGTCAGGCCGACGTGGAGGTGCCGCCCGGCGGTGAGGCCGTAGGCTGCGTGGTCTGGGTACCGCCCGAGCCCGGCCATTGGTGCATCCAGGCACGGCTGATGGTGAATGGCTTTGAGGACCAGATCGCTCAGCGCAACATGGACGTGGACGAGCCTCTGAGGGCAGAAGCACCCCATTCTCGGTCCTTTGTCGTGCGCAATAACACAGGGGATAATGCGACGATCACCCTGGGGCTGGTTCCCCACCTGGTCGACTGGACACTTGAACTGTCACAAGACATCCTGCCGGACATGGAGCCGGGCAGCGAAGAGGTTATCACGCTGACCGTCATTCCCCCGGCCGCGCTGCCTTCCGGTATGGAGCCGATCGTGGACGTGGAAGCATCCGTAGAGGGAGAACTCGTCGGCGGCTTTCGCAAGATATTTCGCCCGCCGGTGCTCCTGCACCGCTTTCCCGATCCACCCTACGCCGAGCGCGAGATCAGCGTCCATCCCTACCCACTCCAGGCAGGCGAGCCAACGGAAGTGTGCGTCGAGTTGCGCAATCCCACCGATGACGCCCAGGAGGTGATAGTGCTCTTCTCCTGGGCTGAGTTTGGCATCGGCCTGCCCTTCAATCCCATTAATGGCCCTAGGCCTGTCCCCCTCCCGCCTCACAGCATCGTCAACGAATGCATCCATTGGATCCCGCCCACCAGCGGCAACGTGTGCATCCAGGTTGAGATGGAGATGGATGGATACGCTCCCCAGTCAAGCCGGCGCAACATGGACGCGGATGAACCGCTGGAAGCAACCGTGCCCCACTCCCGCCCCTTTCTCGTGCGCAATCCACACGACCGCCCGGTGACCATCACCCTGGATCTGATCCCCTACCTGCCTGATTGGGGAATCGAGCTGTCGGCAGACGTGCTGTCCAACGTGCCGGCGTTCGGCGAGGAGGTCATCACGCTGACCGTCACGCCTCCGCCCGATCTGCCCCCCGACGGCCACCCCATCGTGGACGTAGAAGCCTTTGTAGAAGAAGAATTCATCGGCGGCTTTCGCAAGATTTTCCGCCCGCCGGTGCCCATCCACCGGCCACAAGACCCCATCTATGCCGAATCGGAGATATTCGTCCACCCGTACCCGCCGCGCGAGCACGAACCGACAGAGGTGGGGGCAGAGATACGCAATCCCACCGACGAGCCCCAGTTCATCACTGTCACCTTTAGCTTTGCCCCCTTTGGCATCGGCCTGCCTTTTGAGCGCATCAACGAGCCCATCCCCCTGACGGTACCGCCCGAGGGCACGGTCTGGCCGGCCACGATATGGCTGCCGCCGGACGAGGGGTTGTGGTGCTTCCAGGTGGAGATCGAGATACCCGACCACGACGAGGTTTTCTACAGCCAGCGCAATATTGACGTGGGTGAGCCGCTGGAACCAAACACGCCTCACTCCCGTCCCTTTATCGTGCGCAATCCCCGTGAATACGCTGTAACTATTACCCTGGGGTTGATCCCACACTTTCCCGATTGGGGGCTTGAACTCTCGCAAGACGTCTTGCCCGACGTGGGGCCGGGCGACGAGCGGATCGTCGAGCTGACCGTCACCCCGCCAGATGACCTGCCAGGCGACGGGGATCCTATCGTGGATGTGGAGGCTTACGTGGAGGGTGAACTCCTTGGCGGCTTTCGCAAGATTTTCCGCCCGCCGGTGCCCATCCACCGGCCCCAAGACCCCATCTATGCGGAATCGGAGATTGGCATTGACCCCTACCCCATTATCCCCGGCCAGCCGGTCGAGTTCAGCGTCGAGGTGTTCAACCCGACCGATGAAGACCACGTCGTGACGACCACCTTTAGCGTCGCGCCCTTTGGCATCGGGCTGCCCTTTACGACGACCGGCATCGCGCCCAACCCCATCCACATCTTTGTGCCGGCGCGCGGCGCGGCCAGGGGGCACGTGATCTGGCACCCGCTGCCAGGATGGCATGGCAAGTTCTGCGTGCAGGTGACGCTGGGGATAGGAGACCACGAAACGGTATGGAGCCGGCGCAACATTGATGTGGGCGAACCGCTGGAGCAGGACGTGCCTCACTCACTGGTCTTTGAGGTGGGCAACCCCTCCGCGGACACCGTGACTACTACGCTGGGATTGATCGCCCATCTACCCGGCTGGACACTTGAACTATCACCAGACACTCTGCCCGGCATGATGCCAGGCGCAGTACGGCCAGTGACCCTGACGGTCACGCCGCCAGCCGATGCCCGCTTGGGCAGTGGAGAGCCCATCGTGGACGTGGAGGCTTACGTGGAGGGCGAGCTCGTCGGCGGCTTCCGCAAGATGAACATACCGCCGATCCCCCTCCACAAGCCGCACGAGAAAGGGTATGCCGAATCGGAGATCAGCATCGAACCCTACCCGCCGCAGCAGGGTCAACCGACCCAGATCAGCGCCACAGTACAGAACAGCAGCGACGTCGCGATGACGGTCAACCTGGAATTCGGCTGGGCCAAGTTCGGCATGGGGATTCCTTTCTCGACCACCGGCATAGTGGATCATATCCAGGCGGTGACTCTGGACCCAGGTATGACAAAGATCGTGGGGGTGACGTGGACACCGAGCCAGTCTGGCCACCAGTGCGTGCGCATCCTGCTGAACGACCCGGATGGCCAATACGAGCCGCAGGAGAGCCAGCGCAATGTGGACGTGACAGAGCGCACGCTGTGCGGCACGAACGTTTACACCTTTACGGTGTTGAACGATTCGGACGTCACCACCACGGTGGATATCGGCCTGATCACCTTCAACGTGCCGGCTGGCTGGCAAGTGACCACGACGCCCAGTGACACCCTGGAACTGTGCGCAGGCTGCGAAGGTGTGGTCCTAGTCACAGTCAATATCCCGTGTCCATCCACATCGCAAGATCTACGTGCTTCGCAGACGATGTACGCTTTACAGGAAGAAGCCGGCAGCGTGCCGACCGTCAACGTGGAAGGGTACGTCACCGGCAGACTAGTAGGCGGCATCGAACTCCAGTTTGAAGGCGAGGCCGAGTGGCCCAACAAGGTGTATTTGCCCCTGGTCTTGAGGAACCGGTAGGGGCAAGCGCGGCAGGGGCTGATTGCACGACGGAAGCCGTGGCAGACAAACCCCAACCGGCGTGTCTCTTATAGATTGGGTGTGTATCTGAAATTGTGCATAGCGTGACTTGACAAAAGGCAGCAAACCGCGCAGAGTATGCTTGTAACCCACATCCATACCTGTGAGGAGGCTGCCCAATGGAAGTTTCGCACAAGAATGATGTCTTGGCAAGTCTGGCTGTCGAGCGGCTGGGACAATTTGTCCGCAAACGGCGTCAACAATGGGAAGTAAGGGAAGACGGTCCCGATTTTGAGATGTTCGAACGAGAGTTGCACGAGCACATAATG
>JAUWNP010000192.1 GCA_030612585.1 Anaerolineae bacterium | reverse complement strand
TATGGTCAGGACTTCGCCGTGAGCGTTCAGCGCCTCGACCTGGCTCGGCGAAGTCCGAACAGTGGGGGAGACGGGGCTGAGCGCGATCAAATCCTCGCTCACGACGATGGGTATAGAGCCGGTGCCGTCGCGGACGGTGATCAGTGTCAGCCCCTGGTAGGGCTCGTAGATCTCGCGCACCTGGCCACGCACCCGCACGCGCAGGTATTGGTCCTCCGGCGCGATGGTGCCGATGTCGCGGTCCACTGGTTCAGCGCGGGTGATCCTCAGTTGCTCGGGCACGTTGATGGTCAGCGAGAGGAAGTCCTCGCGCACGCGGAGAGTACCGGCCACCTCGACCAGGTCGCCCAGCGCGGGCACTCGGCATTGCTCAATGATCGTGCGCGTCTCCGCCCGGTAGGCCGAGATGTACATCTCCCCCGTGTCGTCCTCAATCCAGAAACTGAGGGTTTCGCTTTCAGGGTTGTAGGTGGGGGCGCGGGTGCAGCGCCCCTCAATCCGCACGTAGGCCATGTTCATCGTCGCGCCAGCCTGCCCGATCTGGATGAGCGGCACCTCGGCGCGGATGGCGGCGTACCAAAGGATGGCGAGTCCCACGGTGGCAAGCGCGACCGCGGCGATCTTGACGGCCCGGATGGAGGTTCGCCTGGCCAGGCGGGCACCGCAGTAGGGGCAGGCCTCGTGTGGCCCGATGTACCGTCCACAACTGGGGCAGTGGGTCATCGCGGGTCTCCTTGCGCGGTTGGCGGCGAGAGAGTGACTGGGGGGTAATGTACTCCAACTTGCCGAATTTGTCCAATCGCAGCAGTCTCCCAAAATCCCCCGGCTTGCCCTACGAGCAATGTCGGGTGGTGCGTTGGGGCTCACATGGCGACGGGGCGTGTGGAAGTCCGTGCGAATTCAAGGACTTTCTTAACCTGTCTCTCACCTCGTTTTCACCTGCTTGTGCTAGACTAAGGATGATGTTGGGAGACGGGTTCCCGCCCCCCCGAAACCCACATCAAGGGTTGTTTGTGGTTACCCTCCTTTAGTAGACCATGGCCTCCTCAAGGCAGAGGAGGCCGTGGTCGTTCTGCTGTCAATCATTTCGAGGACTGGTGGCTGGAATGGGACAGGGATGGTGACGTGCTCATCGTGCAAGGAGTTCATTCACTACTTGCCCAACTTCTAGCACATTTCCCACCGCAAAGTCCACGCCCTCGTCGGTCCCCGCGTCCACTAATACCGTCGTCATACCCAGGGCCTTGGCCGGCCGCAGGTTGCGCGCCGCATCCTCGACCAGGATGCACTCGGGGCCCCGGACCCCCAGCAGTGCCAACATCCGTTCATAGGCGTCACGGTAGGGCTTGTTGCGTAGGCCCACCTCCTTGATGCCGACTATGCGCTCGAAGTGACCGGCTACGCCCAGCGCCCGCAACACCCGCCAGCCGTATTCCGAAGTGGCGTTGGTGTAGACCGCCTTGCGTAGTGGGATGGAGGCCATCATCACGTCCAGCGCCGGATTGGGCTTCAGGTACTCCTCCACCGGGATGTCGTGCACGAAGGCAAGATAGTCGTGCACGTCCACGTCGTGCTTGGCGATCAGCCCCCCCATCGTAGTGCCGTAGTGGTGGAAGTACTCGCGCCGCAGGGCAACCGCCTCTTCCCAGGTCAGTCCCAGGTGGTTGCGCACCCACAACTGGATGCGGTGGCCCACCTCCTGCATCAGCCCGCTGTTGCGAGGGTAGAGTGTGTCGTCCAGGTCGAAGATGATGAACTTGAGTGCCATGAGGGACGATTATACAATGACAAATGACCAATGACAAATGACAAATGACCAATAACCGCTAACCGTCGCTGCTTTGTGGAAAAAAAGGAACCTCCCGCCGATCTGGAACCGGCGGGAGGTGGGCATTCGGAGCACGCGGTCAGAACCGCAAAAAGTGTCCATAGTGCAGCCGGTGCCCGACGACGACCGCCTTGAGGTCGTTCAGCCGCGCGTGATCGCGGATAAGGTGCCGGTACAATCCAGCGCGGGCGATGTCTCCCACAAAGACGGCCCCGATGAGCCGCTCTCCGTCGGCGGTGAACACCAGCTTGCGATAGGTGTCGGCCGTGCGGAACACGTGGGTCTCGTAATCGGCGCCGGCCGTGTGGACGATGCCCATGGACACAAAGGGCACCTCGGCCACCTGGGTGGCGTTGAGGATGCCAAGTTCGGTGGCGCTGAGGATGCCAAAGGTGCCGCCGTAGGCGGTGGGTCGACCGGCCATGTTGCGCCCGGCGCAGCGCCCCATCTCCACAGCGTTGGTCCACAGGGCCGTCATCATCCGCCCGCCGGTGATGGGGTCAAAGGTCACGGCCACGTCGCCGGCGGTATACACGCCCGCTGTGTTGCAGGCGGTGTGCTTGTCTGCCACCACACCCCGGTCCACGTGGATGCCGCTCCCGGCCAGGAACTTGACGTTAGGCCGCACCCCCTTGCCGATGCAGACGATCTCGCAGGGCAGTTCCTCGCCAGAGTCAAGCAGTACCCCGGTCACACCGTCTGGTCCGGCGATGACCTGGGTGATGCTGCGGCCGGTGAGGATGCGCAGGCCGGCCCGATCCAGGGCCTCGCGGATGAGGGCCGCGCCGTCCGGCTCCATGATCTGGGAAAGCACCTCCGGCGACGTGACGACCATGGTCACCGCCAGGCCCCGCTCCAGTAACGCGAACGCCGTCTTGAGATTGAGCATCCCGCCGCCAGCCAGGATCACGTTCCGGGTTACGTTGGCTCGTTCGGCCATCGAATGGGCGTCGGCCAGGGTGCGCAGGGTATAGACGCCGGGGGTGTCGGTCCCCTGGATGGATGGTGGGATGTAGGGGCGGCTGCCGGTGGCGATGAGGAGCCTATCATACTCGATGTGCCCGGCGTCGTTGACGGTCACAGTGTGGGCCACCGGGTCCACGGACGTGACGGTGGCGTCGAGCCGCACGTCTATGTTCGGGGCCGTGTATGGTCCCTGGCCCAACATGGCGATCTCGTCGGCCGTCTTGTGCCCGTCAACGATGAACGGGATAAGGGGTCGGAAGTAGGGCGGGTCCGCCTCGGCCGAGAGCACCGTGATGGCGCCGTGGCTATCCGACTCGCGGATGGCCTGGGCGGCGGACATCCCGGCCGCGCTCCCGCCCACGATGACGTATCTCGTGGGGGCCATGGATTACCCCCCTTCTCCGGCCAACATCTCCGCCGCAGCCACCTGGCGCACGTCGGCCGAGAATTCGACCACGGTGCGATAGACCAAGGCCTTGGTGGGACACGCGCTCACGCAGGCCGGCTCGTCCTGGTCCGGGCAGCGGTCGCAGCGATAGGCCGTGTGTCTCTCCAGGTGCCGGCCGATGACACCATAGGGACACACCATCACGCACGTCCAGCAGCCGATACACTTGTCCTCGTCGGTGATGATGACCCCCTCTGGTGTGCGGCTGATAGCGCCGCCGATGCAGGCGTGCATGCAGGGCGCGTCCTCACAGTGGCGGCACAGGATCGGGAGCTTGTGCTCCGGGGCCACCCATTCCACGAACAGCCGCCGCTTGGGGGTGGGATGCTCAAATATCGCGCCGAACAGGGTCTTGCTCTGCGAGTGCTCCACGGCGCAGGCGATCTCGCAGGTGTGGCAGCCCAGGCAACGGTCCAGGCGCACGAATATCTCTTTCATTGTGATTACCTCCCTAGATGCCCAAAGCCTGGCGCTTGGCAGCGATGTGGTCAATTATCAGTTGCGCGGCCTTGAACGGATCCGGCTCGACGGCAAAGGCCGCGCCGACGACGTCGTTCGCGCCCTGGGGGAGTAACTCGGTCACGACCGGGCTGCCCAACACCGGGGGCACGGTGCCCAGCACGGTGAAGACGCCTGAGGAGATGAAGTAGGTGCCGATGCTCACTGCCTTCTCGCTCATCCACTCCGGGGCCGCGCCGGCCACCGGCAGGTCGCTGATGTCCACGCCCAGCGCGTTGGCGACGGCTGCGAGGGCGACCAGGATGCGGCTGTTGTCCACGCAGGAGCCCATGTGCAGCACCGGCGGGATGCCCAGCGCCTGACAGACCCCCTTGAGCCCCTCGCCGGCCTGCTCGGCCGCCTCCGGCAACAGCAGCCCGGCCTTGGCCGCGGCGATGGCGTTGCAGCCCGTCGTCACCACCAACACGTCGTTCTTGATCAGTTCTTCGAGCAGCCTGACGTGGCCGTAGTCGTGCTGAATCTTGACGCTGTTGCAGCCGACCACGCCAGCGAGACCCTTGATCGCGCCGCCCTTGATGGCGTCCAGCAGCGGATCGAGCGTGCCGCCCAGCGCGGCCACGATAGCCTCCACGCTGAAGCCGACCATACACTCCATCTTTTCGTCAGGGATGTGTACCATGTCGGGCTTGCGGAAGCGATAGTTCTCTACGGCCGCGCGCACGATCTCTTTGGCGATTTCGGAGGCATGTTCCTCGTGGAACTCGATGTGGGTTGCGCCGGGGAATTTGGCCTTGGGCGAGGTGGAGATGAACTTGGTGTGGAAGCAGCCGGTCAACGCGCCCAGCGCGGGCATGATGCACTGCACGTCCACGATGATCGCCTCGACCGCGCCGGTGATGACAGCCAACTCCTGTTGCAAAAAGTTGCCGGCAACGGGGATGCCGTGGCGCATAAGCACCTCGTTGCCGGTGCAGCACATGCCGACCACGTTGATGCCCTCGGCTCCGTACTTCTTGGCCAGAGCGACCATTTCGGGGTCCATCGCGGCAGCGACGATCATCTCCGAAAGTGTCGGCTCGTGGCCGTGAGCGACGATGTTCACTTCATCGGCCTTGAGCACGCCCAGGTTGGCCTGTGAGCGGATGGGGGTGGGCGTGCCAAACAGGACATCGCAGAGTTCGGTGGCGATCATCGAGCCGCCCCAGCCATCGGAGATGGATGCCCTGATTCCCTGCAGGATCAGGTTGACGGGGTCGTTGTCCACGCCGATGTGGGTGCGGTGCATGATCTCCACAATCTCGCGGTCAATGCCGCGCGGGTCAACGCCCAGTTTCTGCCACAGAGCGACGCGCTTCTCCGGTGCACGGCGGGTGAACTGGATGGGGCCTTCCTGCTTGCCGAACTCAGCGTAGACGGCGTGGGCCAGGTCCAGGGCGACATCTTCCTTGCTCCGGCCTTCCGTCTCGATGCCGTACTCCGCCGCCAGTGCGTTGAGTTTGGCCTCGTCCTTGATCTCGTAGCCGCCGCCCTTGCCCTCGGCGGTCAAAAGCAGCGTGTGAGCGATGTCCCGCCCGTGGTCGGAGTGGGCGGCTGCGCCGGCCGCGATCATGCGGATCAGGTTGCGGGCGACGATGATGTCGGCCGTGGCCCCGCAGACACCCAGTTTGGGTCCCTCCTCCTCAAACGGACTGATGCGGCAGGGGCCCATGGTACAGTTGCGACAGCAGACGCCCAGTTCGCCAAAGCCACACTGGGGTAGTTGGGCCTCGTACCGGTCCCAGGCCGTCTCAAGGCCCAATTCCTCGGCCCGGGCCAGCATCTCGTGGGTAGCAGGGTCAATACTCCTGCTCAGAATCTTCTCACTGTATACTTCTGCAGCCATGGGGAATTTCCTCCTTTTTATGTATGAATTGTCGAGGCCTCAAAAAGACGGGGGACGGCCTGGAAGCCAGTCTCCACCGAATGTGAGACGTGATGCGTAAAACGTGAAACGTCAAACGTGAAAAATGAGGACGGCAGGGGAAGACCAGGGGGGCATCCATGGCAAGAAGAGCCGGGATGCGACCTGTGTTTGAGGAACGTCCGGCAGGTTGACAGGCTTTCATAACCTTCGAGGGGCTTCATCCCCCGGTCGGACTTGGTAGGATACGGCATTACGCGTGCCGTCGGAGTACATCTCCGATGGCCTCTTCAGGATAACACACATATCTCCAACAAACAACACCCGTTCGGAAGGTATTTATCCCCCCGAACGGGTGAAGTTCAGATTACAACAGTCCCCACTTCGTCGCCCGCATCACGGCCTCGATGCGATTGTGGGCGTCCAGTTTCTGGTAGAGGCCCTGGATGTATGTCTTGACGGTGTTCTCACTCAGGCAGACCCGCTCTCCAATCTCGCGGTTGGTGAGTCCCTCGGCGATCAGGCGCAGAATCTCAATCTCGCGCAGCGTGAAGTGGTCGGGAGTATCTGCCTCTGGGCCATCCCGTAGCCAATGGATCATCATGCGGGCGGCGCGCGGGTCCATCGGCGACTCTCCCCGCATCAGTTCGCGGATGCTACGCCGTAGGTTGGTGCTGACCACATCCTTCAACACGTACCCCTTCGCTCCGGCGCGGATGCACTCTCGCACGACGTTGCCGTCGAGGTAACTGGTCAGGATCAGCACCTGCGTCTGCGGTGCCTCGCTCTGGATGCGGTAGCAAAGTTCGATGCCGCTGATTTCGGGGAGGCGCACGTCCACCAGCGCCACGTCGGGCTGGGTCTCCCGGACAATACGCAGCGCCTCTTTGCCGTCCGCGGCCTCTCCGACGACCTGGAACTCGTGGTCGCCTTGCAGAATAGCCGAGATGCCCCGTCGCACGATCTCGTGGTCGTCAATAATCACTATGCGGATCATTCGTCCCCCGCTTCGTCCTGTAGCAGCGGCAATTGGGCCTTGAGTATCAGCCCTCCCTCCTCCCCGTTCGTCAGGCTCAGCCTCCCGCCGGCTCGCTCTACCATCGTGCGCAGGGTGAAGATGCCGGCGTGATAGCCATCGCCCTGCATCGCGTCTGGCAGGCGCGATGAAGGGATCCCGACGCCGTTGTCCTGCACCGTCACGGTCAAGGCGTCGCTGCTGGCAGAAAGGCTGATCAGCACCATCGTCGCCTGGGCGTGCTTGCACACGTTGGCCAGCGCCTCCTGTACAATACGCACCACGACGCGGCGCAGTTGGGTATCCTGGAGCGCCAGTTGGGGAGGGAGTACCAGGCAAGTTTCGATGGCCGTGGTCTCCTCGAATTCCTGCGCCAGCGTCTGCAGCACATAGGGGAGAGGCTCTCGCTCAGTGCTACGCGCGAGCGCGAAGATGGCGCTACGCACTTCCATGCTCCCCTGGGCCGCTATGCAATGAACGGCCTCCAGGTGGGGGAGCGGTGCGCGGCCAGCGCTCAAGGTCTCCAACCCACGCTCTGCCTCAAGGCCGATGCTATAAAAGAGTTGTGCCACCGTGTCGTGCAGATCGCAGGCCAGTCGCTCCCGCTCTTGCAGACGGGCCACCTCCTCCGCCTTGGCGTAGAGACGGGCGTTCTCGATAGCCACGGTGGCCAGGTCGGCCAGGCCGGTCAGCAGCGCCTCGTCTTCCGGGGTGAAAGGCGGGTGTCCCAGCCGCTGTCCCAGGAACAGGCTGCCCAGCACGCGGTCACGGAAGCGCAGGGGCACGCCCAGAAAGGGGCCAATCGGCGGGTGCCCTGCGGGAAGCCCCACGCTGTCCGGGTGCTGGTCAATCTGCGCCAGGCGCAGTGAACGGCCCTTCTTGTGCGGCAGGCCCAGGATGCCGCGTCCCTGGGGCTGGGCGAGGCCGCACGGGGTGGGCCAGCCGTGGATGCGCAGGACTTCGTAGCGGGTCGGATCTTGCTCGTCGAGTACGAGTATGCCGCCGAACTCCGCCCCGCCGAGTTCCGCCGCCGTGTCCACGATCTCCTGGAGCAGAGGGTCCAGGTCAAGTTGGGCGGCGATGGAACTGGCGATGCGCATCATGCGCAAGGCACATTCGGGCCGTTCGATCTCAGGTGGTTTTGTCATTGGTCATCATAACGGAGAACCGCCTCCCTACGGCTCCACCCCCAGTTGCCGCAGTTGCTCCTCCGCGAGTTGGCGCAGGGCGGGATCGGCGGATAAGTCCAGAACCCGGCGGAAATCGGCAATCGCTTGCTCCCGTTGCCCTATGGCGGCATAGGCCAGGCCCCGGTTGACATAGGCCGCGGCAAACTGCGGGTTGAGCCGCAGCGCGTCTGTGAAGTCCGCGATCGCCCGCTCGTGCTCCCCCAGGCGGTAGTAGGCCGCGCCTCGGTTGCTACAGATCCTGGCATCCTGCGGGTCCAGTTGTAGCGCCTCGTCGTAGTCTGCGATCGCCCGCTCGTGCTCTCCCAGGCTGTCGTAGGCCGCGCCCCGGCCAGTATAGGCCTTGGCATACTGCGGGTTGAGCCGCAGTGCCTCGTCGTAGTCCGCGATCGCCCGCTCGTATTCCCCCAGGCCGGTGTAGGCCAAGCCTCGGTTGTAGTAGGCCACGGCTAGCTGCGGGTTGAGCCTCAGCGCCTCGTCGTAGTCCACGATCGCCCGCTCGTACTCCCCCAGGCGGGCATAGGTCAAGCCCCGGTTGCAATATGCCTCGGCATACTGCGGGTTGAGCCGCAGCGCCTGGTCATAGTCCATGATCGCCCGCTCGTGCTCCCCCAGGTCATCATAGGCAACGCCCCTGTTGTAGTAGGCTTCGGCATACTCTGGGTTGAGCAGCAGCGCCTCGTCGTAGTCCGCGATCGCCCGCTCGTACTCCCCCAGGCCGGTGTAGGCCAAGCCTCGGGTGGTGTAGGCCGCGGCATCCTGCGGGTTGAGCCGCAAAGCCTCGTTGTGATCCGCGAATGCCCGCTCGTACTCCCCCAGGCCGGTGTAGGCCAAGCCGCGGGGGTTGTCGGCCGGGGCATCCTGCGGGTGGCGCCGCAGCGCCGCGCCGTCG
>JAUWNP010000027.1 GCA_030612585.1 Anaerolineae bacterium | reverse complement strand
GTGATGCAAATCCCCTATGTTCACCGTGATCGTGCCCGTGGCGTCGGTCATGCCACCACCAGCATCGGCGGTGATCGTCCCGCTGGTGTCCGCCGTCGAGGGAGAGAAGGTATAACTTGTATCGCTGCCGGATACGTCGTCGAGGGTGCCGGTCTCGTCCCACGTCGCCGTCTCGTTTCCCCTGAAGTTGTCCTCGGCATCGTAGCCCGCCGCATACAGCGTCCACGTGTCGTCCGTCGTCATCGTGTGGCTGCCCGCCGGGTTCTGCCCGTTCGCATCCGTGCAGATCACGATGCGATCCAACGCCCCTGCGTTCACCGTGATCGCCTCCGTGGCGTCGGTCATGGTCACGCCAGCGCTGGCTGTGATCGTCCCGCTGGTGTCCGCCGTCGAGGGAGAGAAGGTATAACTATCACCGCTGTGAGATACCTCGTCGAGGGTACCGGTCTTATCCCACGTCACCACCTGGTTGCTGATAAACTCACCCTGGTCATCGTAGCCCGCCGCGTACAGCGTCTACGTGTCGTCGGTCGTCATCGTGTGGTCGCCCGCCGGGGTCTGCCCGGCATCATCCGTGCAGATCACGATGTGATCCAACTCCCCTTGAAGCATCGGGCTGGCGCTGGCCCCCTGGGGCAACAGCAGCCAGACACCCACCACACCAGCGAGTCCGATCGATGACACAATCAGGACTTGAATGAGAACTTTCCCACCGCTTTTCATACCCTCGCCTCTGTGGAAGGTAGTAGCGACTTCAGTCGCTTGGAACGACTGAAGGCGTCACTACCACAGATTTTGCCACACTCCAATCTATCCCTCTTGTGCACTACCTGAAAACCAGCGGAAGGTAGGCGTAATAGGACCACGACGGGTTGTAGATGTTGTTCATCTCGTTATATTCCGGCACCAGTCCATAGGGGTAGAGGCTATGATTATCAACCTTGACATAGAACCTCTCGATTTCCTCCCCGATGTCCTCCTCCTTGAAACCGCTGTGGGTGATGACTACGGTGCGCTGCAGGCCAGGTCCAATACCGAGCACACCTTTCCAGTGGACGCCGTCGCGTTCAAACGGATAAGAGGAGATAGAAGTGGTGAATACGTCCACAAAGAAGCCGCTTCCGTTGTCCGGGTTCCAGGCCACTCCGGTGCCCTGGTTCTTCACCACTACGGTGAAAGTGACTGGCTGGCCCGGGTGCAGCGGCGAGGGCTCGAACGTGAAGTCGGTCACGACCAGGTCAGGCACGCCGATATAGACGTAAGCGGTGTTGTTGTCCAGGTTAGCATCACCCCGGATGCCGCTCTCGCTAATGATGAATGGGGTGTTGAACTCCACTGCGCCAATCTGTGTGTGATCGGCGTAGCGCACGGGGAAGCACGCCTGCCCACCTGCACCAGCAGACAGACCACCAACCTCGTAGGTATAGGTCTGACCGTCGGATGAGGTCCAGTCCTGACCAGCGTAGGTAGTGTCCGGTGGCAGGGTCGTCGTGATGATCGCATTTTCAGCCTCCCGGTGCCCCGTGTTGCTATACGTCACCGTGTAGTTCATCAGTTCGCCAGGAGAGAAGATACTGGGCTCGTGCGTCGCCGCTACTACGGCGAGGTCGGGCGCGGAGACGCCCGTGGTCTCAACGTAGGTTTGTGGAGACGTGTGGGCGCTGTCAATCGTCACGCTGTTGGTCAGCGTGGTGCCGTCTGGTAGAGGCGTGTTCACGCGCACCGTCACCTGGATGCTGCCGCCTTCACCCACAGCCAAGGTGTCGGTGTACCACACGTTGTTCCCCAGGTCTGGAAGCGGTGAGGCCGAGAGGTAAGTCACCTGGCTGTCATACATCTCCGTGATCACCACGTCCTCAGCGGGGGCCGTCCCACCGTTCTGGTAACTGATGATGTACGTAAGATTCCCCCCTGCGGGCACGGGATCGGGGATGTCAATCTTGGAGACCGTCAACTCCGATGCTGTAGTCACGTCTGTGACTTCAGTAATGGTGACGGGCGTGGTCTGATCGCTGTCAAGCGTGATCTGGTTGGTCAGGACCGTCCCTACAGGGAGAGGACTGGCAACATTGCCCCAGACAATTATGGTCTGAGATGCACCCACTTCCAACGTGTCAACGGTCCACGTTCGATTGCCGGTGCCGTAGTCATCGGGCAGCGGCGACGCAGCCCAGAACGTGAAATTGGGATCGTAGTGCTCGGTGACGATGACGGCGGTACCGTCCGCGTCGCCGCTGTTCGTGATAATGATGGTGTAGGCCAGGGTGGCACCAGCGTTGACGGGATCGGGGTTGTCCAATTTGGTGATCGTCAGCACCGGGGTCTGGACTGTGATCAGCCCCGTCTCATCCTCGTGCCCGCTCCCGTCGTTGGCGCGGATGGTGCCCGTCCCGGCCTCCTCCGCTGTAAAGGTGGTGGTGCTGCTACCGCTCGCCGGCGACAGCCGCCCCGCTACCACGTCCGTTCCAGTCCAGGTAACCGTCACGTCGCTGCGGTAGTTGTCATCCGCATCGTACCCCGCCGCCCAGACCTGGAACGTCTCGCCAACTACCAGCGAGTGGGTGTTTACCTCGTTGCCCGTCCCATCTGCCGCGTCCTCGATGACGATGCGATGCAACACCCCTACGTTCACCGTGATCGTCCCCGTCTCGCCGTCCACGGCCGTTGCATGAGCGGCAGTGATCGTCCCGCTGGTGCCCGCCGTCGCGGGAGAGAAGGTGTAACTCATACCGCTGCCAGATACGTTGTCGAGGTCGCCGATCTTGCCCCACGTCACCGTCTGGTTAGCGATGAAGTTGTCATCGGCGTCAAGGCCCGCCGCCCACAGCGGCCACGTGTCGTCCGTCGTCATCGTGTGGTCGGTCGCCGAGATCTGCCCGCCCGCATCCGTGCAGATCGTGATGTGATGCAAATCCCCTATGTTCACCGTGATCGTGCCCGTGGCGTCGGTCATGCCACCACCAGCATCGGCGGTGATCGTCCCGCTGGTGTCCGCCGTCGAAGGAGCAAAAGTGAAGCTGCTCCCATTCCCCGTCTGGCTGTCCAACGTGTCCGTCGTGGCCCAATCCACCACCTGATCGGCAATATAGTTATCGTACGCATCGTACGCCGCCGCGTAGACGATGAATTCGCCGTCCGTTGTCATCTCGTAGGTGTCCACCTCGTTGCCCGTTCCACCCGCCTCGTCCTCGATCTGGATGTAATTCAACGGGCCGACAGTGATGCTCACCGTAGCGCTGTCGGAGGCGGTGTCGTGGTTACCCTCGCCGTCCTCGGCCTCCGCTGTCACTGTATCCACATAATCACCTGCGCTGCCCGAGACAGCCTCTGTGAAGAAACACTCATAGGACTCCTCGGCCAGGATCGTTTGCGTCAGCGCGCAGGTGCCATTGTCGTCCAGGTTGCCGTAGACGTCATCTGTAAGCAAGGTGAGAGTGACCGCATCGGTACCGCTGTTGTTGGTCACCCGCACGGTGAAGGTGACGGTGCCGCCCGGCGCGGGCAGGCTGATCGGGTTGGCGGTTTTGCTCACCGAGATGTCGGCACCCGCGCTGGCCCCTTGAGACAACAGCAGCCAGACGCCCACTGCACTAGCGAGTCCGATCAATGAGACAACTAGGACTTGAATGAGAACTTTCCCGCCGCTTTTCATACCCTCGCCTCCTTTCAGCCGGAAAACCCCCGCTGAAGCGGGGCCTCCGCTCCTTTCCTCCAACTCACTTGAAACACACCCAATCACATTGGGCCGCCCCATCTGATGATCGCCCCATCGTTGTAATTATACCTCACAGCGGTTGTCCAGCGGTGATAAAAACTCTTGAGAATCCTTAAATATCACGGTCGGTGGCTGGACACACACATAGACCACATCCCGGGGATACGGGATACTGCTCTCGCTCGGGGCCAGTCGAACCGGGAAGGAGTGTCAGGACGGCGTAAGGGTAGGCTTCACCGAAGTAGGTGGCGGTTCGGTCGGCGGCAGTGCGGTCGGTGGCGGCGCGGTTGGTGGTGGCGCAGTCGGTGGTGGCGCGGTCGGCGGCGGCGCGGTCGGCGGCGGCGGCGGCGGCGCAGTTGATGGCGGTGCGGTCGCTGGCGGCGCGGTCACTGGCATAGGGGTTGGAGTGCGGGTCATACCCCGTCGTGTAGGCGTAAGGGTGGGAGAAGGTGTAGAGGAGGGAGTAGGGGAGAGAGTGGGCGTAGCCGTCGGCTCAGCCTCCCAGCGGGTGGGGCTCGGAAAGGGAGTCAGGGTGGGGAGACCAGGAACCGCATTGGCGGCACAGTAGTCAATGACCAATGGCTCTACTGGCTCCTCTCCCTCCTCCCTTGCCACTGCATACATTTCCCAACAAGCGAGCAGCGTGAGTGTCCTCGTCTCCAGCGAGCAGGCCACGGCCCCCTCTTCAACCACCACGTGTGTCCTGTCTTCGCTGACCTCGATCCTTAGCCGCGAGGGGACATCCAGAAGCGTCACTGAGCCAACAGGCACGACGAACTCGTATGATGGCCGCTGGGCTTCAAACAGGAGGCTCCCATCCGATAACGTCACCCGCAAGCGGGGAAAGACGCGCGGGTTCTGCACCTCTACCGTGACTCCGGGCGCTAGTTCGAGCGTACTGCCATCGCCCAGGCAGAACCGGGCCCCCTCTGCCGCATCTGCGACTATCTCACCACTGCCATCAACACTGACCTCCCCCTCCATCGCCGTCCACTCGGATGAGTCCGACCAGCGCACCTGTGCTTCCCCCCCACAGAGACGCAGCCGCAGGTAGGGTGGCGTAAACTGTCCGTTCCCTGTGGCAGTGCTTTGGCAGGCGACGACGAGACCCACGAGCACAATCGGCAGCAGCCGGCTGAGTACCCTTTTGTGCGCGCTGAGTTGCTGGCCGGGCATCCTGAAGCCCAAACCTCTTGGCAAGTTCCGAGCGGACATCATATAGACATTATACCCTTTGACCTGCCACATGGCAAGCCCCGAAGCGAAATTGCGTCACTCAGGGGTAGAGAGTGCTTCCTTACCTGAAGTGGCTTCGCCCAACCGAGCCACATTACTATCGTAGCACGCTTCAGTGCACATAGCGTTAGAAGAATGTGAAACGTTTATTAGAATCCACTTCTTGCACAATTCGGGCTACAGCCCACTAACCGCCCGCATTCCATCGTTGCAGGCAATTCCCGAGTTTAGATGCGACTGCCCTGAGGGGTTGGTTGTTCCAAAATCGGAGAAATTACTGATGTCCAGTCAAAGGGGTGCGCCTACGTTTTGCTGCTCTGCGCACGCCGCTGCTCGGTGCGGCGCATCATCCAGGCCGTGCGGAACTCATCCAGTTGACGGGAGAGCGCCATCCAGTCTTCGACCAGGAAGACGAAGCCGGTGGCATCAGGGGACAGGAGGTAAGGGCTGAACCAGAGGCGCAGCCACGTTTTGCTGAACGGGTACTTTGAAAGTTCCACCATCAGGACAGTCCTGCCCCAGTAGGGACGCAGCCAGCGCCGGCGGGCTGCTCTCTCCCCTGCCGGGTCGAAGACCTGGGCAAAGGCCTTGGGGCGCACACCCTTGATGCGGCCATAGGAGACGACGAGCGGGCAGAAAGGCATCTGAATGTGCAGGTGGTTCGGCCTGCACTGTACCCAGGCCAGTCGTCGGGCCAGGTATGCGTAGGCCAGGATGACGAGAGAAACGAGGGCCGGGATGAGGGCCAGGGCACGGAATGGGGTGTGGATGATTGAGATACGAGGCGCAAACCACCATAGTATGACCGCAGCCGGCACGATCAGGATGCACGTCCAGGCCCAGCGCTGCCACATGCGCTCGTAGAGTAAGAGGCGGTAGCGGTCTCCGCGTTTCCTGGCCATAGTCCATCTCCGTCGCTCCACCTCTCCCAGCGAGCAGCAATGTTGACAGCCTGCCCGTGGCGGATGAGAGCGAGTCTGGTCATCATCACTAGTATACCACCTGCCAGAGTAATGGACAAGTGAAAACCAACACTCCCGCCCCTGCTTCGGGCGGTTGACTAGCATGCCAAGAGAAGGTATAATCAACCCTGATACGTCTTCAATCGGGCTCAGGTCTGTAGCCCTCCTGGCCGTGGTGGAGGTAGGTATGGCACTAAAAGGGAACCTGCGAGATTTTAATGCGACACAGTTGCTTAACCTGATCAACCTAGCGCGCAAGACGGGCACGCTGGCGATTGACACACGTGAGACGCAGGCTCGCCTGTGTTTCAAAGAAGGCAAGCTCGTCTACGCGACGCTAGACGGGCAGGATGATCATCTGGCTGCGATACTTCACCGCGCTGGTAAGATCACAGAGGAGCAGGCCCGTGCGATCCAGGCCCGGGCTAGCGCCAGGAGTGACAAAGAACTGGGGGTGCTGCTGATTAATGCGGGCTACGTGAGCCAGGACGATATTGTACAGAGTGTACATACCTACATTCTGAATAACATCTATCGTCTCTTCACCTGGCCTGAGGGTACCTTCCGCTTCGAATCAAGCAGGCTACCGTTTGAGGACCGCATCACTGTTCCCATTGACCTGGAAAACGTGATTATGGAGGGCAGTCGCCGCCTGAAGGAGTGGGAGCAACTACAAGAAGAACTGCCCAACCTCGACGTGGCACTCAAGTTCGCCGAGCGTCCCCAGGCGAGACTGCGCAACATCAGTCTCAGTGTTGAGGAATGGCGCGTGGTGTCCTTCATCAACCCGCGCAACACTATCCGCCAGATTGCGCAGTACAACAACATGAGTGATTTTCAGATCCGCAAGATAGTATACGGTTTGTTGCAGGCGGGGTTGGTAGAACTAGTCCGGCCAACAAAAAAGGTAGCCGTGCCCACGCCGCCTGGAGCGCCCAGCCGCACTCCTATGACAATGCGCCGTCCAGTCGTCAAGCGGAACGTGATACTGCGGTTGATTGACCGTATCCGGGAACTCTAACGATGCAAACTGTCAAGATGGTAGTGACCGGCCCCTTTGCGGCTGGCAAAACGCAGTTCATCCAAAGCATCAGCGAGATTGACATTGTTGAAACGGAGCGGAAGGTCACGCGCGCAGAGGAGCGCCTCAAGGACCAGACCACGGTGGCGATGGATTTTGGGCGCATCACCGTGGACGAGGACCTGGTGCTCTATCTGTTTGGCACCCCTGGCCAACGCCGCTTCGACTTCATGTGGGAGATTCTATCGGAAGGCATGCTCGGCTTCATCGTCCTGCTCGACAGTGTGCGACCGGAGACGTTTCGCGAGGCTCGCAGCATCTTCGAGACTTTTCGTTCCTATGCTCCTGTGCCCTACGTAGTTGCTGCCAACAAACAGGACTTAGAGGACGCATGGTCACCCGAAGACTTGCGCATTGCATTCCGCATCCCTGAAGAAGTCAAAGTGCTGCCCTGTTCGGCGACCGATCGGGAAAGTGTCAAGCACGTACTACTGGAACTCCTATACTCAATCCTCGAAATGATGGATGAGGAGGACTAAAGGCGCGGATGGGAAGGGACAGACGCGCCGTCCTGTGACTGATGCTTGTGTTATATGCAGCGATGTAAGTCCGCCTGGGCCCTTCGGAGATACCTCTTTCCGGCGGTCGAGCCTTGCGGGACGGTAAGTTCGGCCGTTGTTCATATCAGCAACTGTAACCTCATTTTAACGCAACCGCAACGATTCCCACACAGTTTCGTGATATGATATGATATATTGACTCAACCTGCAACCTGGAATCTGTACCTATGGGGCGCCGAGGCGTGAAACGTAACTACGTTTTGCACATTCAGTCACCAGGAGTGACGCACCCGTGAGTTCCATTGTTGCCGACCGGGGAGTGGTTCACTACGAGACGCTCGGCCACGGACGGCCCGTGATTTTGTTGCACGGCTGGTTCGTCAACCGACCAGGGGATGAGTTCATATGACAGATAGACCTGTATCACCGATTCAGGAGCCAGGGCAATATTTTTTTCCCAACAAGATGGGGCGGATTGTCCTCCTGGCGATGGAAGAGGTAATGGGCCGCAATGGGGTGAACGCAATCCTGAATCTGGCCCGGCTTCAGCATCACATTGAGAATTACCCGCCGAATGACTTCGACGAGGCATTCTCCTTCGATGAGTTGGGGCGATTGCTACAGGCATTGGATGAGATGTATGGGCCGCGCAGTGGGCGCGGGCTGGCGCGGCGGACCGGCCGGGCCTGTCTCAAGATCGGGATCAAGGACTTCGGACCGATGCTGGGTATCGCGGACATGGCCTTCCGCGTACTGCCCCTGGGGATGAAACTTAGGATAGGCTTCGAGGTCCTGGGCGAGATGTTCAACAGGTTCACCGACCACCTGGTGCGACTGGGAGAGGACAAGCAGTATTATCACTGGATTATAGAGCGCTGCGGCGTGTGTTGGGGACGCAAGAGTGACTCGCCCTGCTGCCACCTGGCTGTCGGTATTCTGGAGGAGGGGCTTTATTGGATTAGTGGTGGCAGAAATTTTTACGTCGAAGAGGTGTCGTGCATTGCCGCTGGCGATAGCACTTGCACCATTCTGATTGGCAAGCACCCACTGGATTGAGCAGGTATATGCGCAAAGTCATACTACGAGAGCGCCACAAGATATTTCCGTTCAACGAGCCAGCGCGTGACCTCCACGTGCTCAACAAACCGCTGTGGCTCCATCAGCGGGATGTGTTGGCACGCTACACCACAGAGGAGCGCGAGGTGGATTCGCTAGCGGAGATCGACTCACAGCGAGCAGAGACGCTGGTCTACCGGGACAACCTGTTCTTCGATCGTTTTTTCCTGGATGAGTTCATCCAGCGGGCTCGGCAGTCGGGCAAGGCCTGCCGTGTCGCTCTCGCGCTGGATGATCGTGCTATCACCGCCCATGCCGTCCACATACAGCGGGGTATCCGTCGCGAGGAAAACGTGTACGTCGCCGACATGTGGTATTTCCCCCATGGAGTCGAGACCAACGTACGCACACTAGTGATGGACACCGGAGTGCGCGAAGTGGGTTACTATCACGTCCCAACCCACATGTCGGATGAGAAAGGCGACCTGGTGTACCATGTGCCTACCAAACCGTTTTGCTCTATTGAGCACTGGGTTCACACCATCACCGCCAACGTTATCTTTGGGGTGTTCGCTGATGGGGCGCGGTTGGAGCGCGACATCGAATGTAACGCCAGGAGACTACTAAAGATTCTGTGGCGCGCAATGTTGGAACGGAAGCAGGTCCTCTCTTCATCGGAGGTGGTGCATATAGGCCGTGGCTGCAACATTGATCCTAGCGCCATCATCCAGGGACCGACCCGTATCGGCGATAATGTCACCGTTGGCCCAGGGGCTGTTATCTGTTCCTCGGTCATAGGAGATAACGTGGATATTGCACAGGGTGGGCAGATTCTGCTCAGCGTGGTATCGGACCGTTGTTTCCTTCCCTTTCGAGCGTCGCTCTTTATGAGTGTGATGATGGAAGATTCGATGGTGGCGCAGAATACGTGCCTGCAGTTCTGCTCCATCGGGCGCAATACCTTCATCGGCGCAGGCAACACTTTCACCGACTTCAATCTGGTGCCCAAGTCTATTCGCGCAGTACATCAAGGCAAACTGGAGGAAACGGGCATGCCGGTGCTGGGCGGTTGCGTGGGTCACAACTGCTTCATCGGTTCTGGCATAGTGGTATATCCGGCACGAGCCATCGAATCGGACGTGGTTCTGTTGGCTTCGGACAAGAGGCGCGTGATTGACCGAAACATTCATTACGAAGACAGCGACCACTTCGCCATCAAAGGCGGAGCAGACTTGCACCCTAGGATGTATCCGCGTTAAACTCAGGCACAGCGATGGACAATTTCGCTTTCGTCATCCATCCACTCAATCCCAAGCAAGACGTGGCACGCAAGTATCCGCTACTGGCGAAGGTATTGCCCACGGCGCTGATCCATTTCTTCTCCCGCTTCTGGCCGCCGGTCTACCTTTCGCACATCACTGGGGTGCGCTCAGAGGCTACAGGGAAAGAGATTGAGGGTTGGCTGTTGGCCTGCCCGTTCACCGCCCGGCAGATGGTGTATCTACCACCTCAAACGGCTTACAAGAAGATCGTTCAGACCGGCCGCCTGGCACAGAGGCTGGGCGCTCGTATTCTGGGGTTGGGAGCCTTCACATCCGTGGTTGGTGACGGCGGAGTGACCATTGCCCAGCGTCTGAACATCCCTGTCACCACGGGGCACAGCCTCACCGTAGCCATCGTGATTGAGGCATTGGTGGAGGCCGCACGCTGCCGAGACATCCAGCCGGAATTGGCCACCACGGCTGTGGTCGGGGCAACGGGGAGCATCGGCTCGGCGTGTGCCGAGTTGCTCGCTCCAATGGTGGCCAAGTTGGTGTTGATCGGCCAGCGAGAATCGCGCCTGGCACAGGTGCAGACGCGGGTCGAGGCGGCTGGAGCGCGCCTGGTGCGCATCTCGACGCAAGTTGAGGACATCCACGAGGCTCACCTGGTGCTGAGCGCCACCAGCGCCGCCAGACCAATTATTCAGCCGCAGCACCTCAAACACGGCGCGATCGTATGCGACGTGGCCCGCCCACCGGACGTGTCACGGCGAGTTGCTCGAGAGCGAGAAGATGTACTGCTCATCGAAGGGGGAGAGATGGATGTGCCCGGCGAGGTGGACTTCGGCTTTGATTTCGGACTCCCGCCCGGCAAGGCCTACGCCTGCATGGCAGAGGCAATGGTGTTGGCCTTGGAGAGACGGTATGAAAGTTACTCGCTAGGCAGACAGATTCGAGCCAAACAGGTGCACGAGATCGCCCAACTGGCCCACAAGCACGGCTTTCAAATCAGTGGTTAGCAGTCAGCAGTTAGCGGCCAACGGCTATCGGTAATAGGAGGAGGGAAACATGTCCCAAGGTAGAATTCTGGTAGTCGAGGATGATTTTGACATCTCTAACATGCTGCGTATCTATTTCCAGTCGCAGAATTACGAGGTGGTGGTGACTCAACGCGGTGAGGATGCGTTGGATATGTGCCGGTACCAACTGCCTAATATCATTGTCTTGGACATCATGTTGCCGGATATGGATGGCTACGACGTGTGCCATGAGTTGCGGAGCAATCTCCGCACCAGTCACATTCCGATCATCTTTCTGACACAGAAAGACGAGCGTTCCGACAAAATCCGTGGCCTGGAATTAGGCGCCGACGATTACATCACCAAACCTTTTGACGTAGAAGAACTCAAACTGCGGGTTAAGAACGCCATGGCCCGTGCGACCTATGAAAGCCTGACCAACCCCACTACCGGTCTGCCCAGTGGCCGACTGATCGAGGATCAGTTGCGGCAGTTGATGCGGCGGGGTGACTGGGGCATCATTTATGCAAACATCCAGGGATTCGCCGCATTCGGCGAAGCATACGGCTTTGTGGCCGGCGAGGAGGTATTGCGCTTCGCCGCGATGGTTCTGGGCCAGGCGGTGGATAACGAGGGAACAACCGACGACTTCATCGGTCACATCGGTAGCGATGACTTCATTGTCATTACCAACAATGATCTCATCACACCTATAGTCAAAGACCTCAAACAACGCTTCGACACAGGCGTGGGCACGCACTACGATTGGCAGACACGGCAGCAGGGCTACCTGATTCTGCGCGACGAGGCAGGCAACGAAGTCAAGTCCGACCTGATGAAACTCTCTATCGGTGTATTAACGGCCGATGACGGCCCTTTTACTGATATTCGGGAAATCACCGAGGCGGCCGCCAGCGCACGGCGCGAGGGACGGATGGGCTAGTGAATGAACGTACAGGGAAACGCTGGTATGGGTGGCTGGACGTGGTCGCTGCTGTAGGCGCAGCGATCTCGACGCTCGGCCTGGTAGCGTGGATGGTGAAGGCACCACCTGAGTGGGCCACCGTCCCGCGCTATCTGCTCATCCTGCCAGCGAGTCTGGTCGCCTACCGGTTCGGCCGCCGGACGGCCTGGATTGCAGCAGCGGCTGGCGCGTTGCTCATCCTCGTCTCCCTGGTTGGCGATTTTGCTACTGGGGGGCTGTCTTCCCACGTCGTCGAGGGACTACTCGCCAGTGGGCTACTCTTTTCGGCGACCCCGCTGGTCGCCCGGTGGAGAGAGCAGCACAAGCCGATTGAGGCGCTGGACGTCCTGCAGCGCATCGGGCAGGAACTGAACGCCACGTTGGACCTGGATCACATCCTCCGGCTGGTATTAAATGAGGCTGTGCAGGCGGCAGGTGCTACGCATGGTAACGTAATGTTGAGGGATAGAAGCACCGGGGGCATGCGGCTACAGGTCGCGGTCGGCTACAGTGACGAGGAAAGCGCCCGTATTATTGAGGAATTACTGACCTCTCCGCAGGGCAGCATCGTCTCCGAGGTGCTGGAGATTGGAAAACCGGTTCTCACCGCCAATGCTGGGGTCGAAGAACACTCGGTCTGCGTGCGGACCGGCACCCGTTCTGCTCTAACCGTCCCCATATTCTTTGAAGATCGGATCGCGGGCCTGATTAACCTGCGCAGTTTGGAGCCTTATGCCTTCGACGACGAGACGATTGAGTTCGTCCAGGCACTCACTGCCCAGGCCGCCATCGCCATCGGCAACGCACAGCGCTATCAGGAACAGTTGAAGCGCGGCGAGTTGTTGCGCCGCCGAGCCAACCAACTCACATCGGTCCTGGAGGTCAGTCAGGCGCTACGCTCGGATCAGCCCCTGGGGGAGATATTGGAGGAGGTCGCATACGCCATCCAGGAGAGCGTAGGCTTCGATCTGGTATTGATCAGCGTGTTGGAGGGTGACCCGCCCTATCAGCGCCGTATGGCTGCTGCCGGCATTCCCATCGCCGCCTTCGAGCGCATGAAGCAAGTACGGCAGCCTTGGTCTGTCGTAGCGGGAGTGATGAGCGAGGAATTCCGCATCAGCCAGAGTTATTATATTCCCGCTGAACGACAGACCCATTGGCGTGACCGCCTGGACGTATATGAGGAGCAAGCCGAGAGCGCGACACGTGAGCCTGGCTGCTGGCACCATCACGACATATTGATCGTCCCGTTGAGCGGGCCTGGTGGTGACATACAGGGCCTGCTCTCCGTGGATCGGCCGCGCGACGGCCGCATGCCTGATCGGGCCACAGTCGAGGCGCTAGAAATCTTCGTGGCTCAGGCAACGATTGCCATCGAAAATGCCCACCTGGTTGAGGCGCTGCAACGCCGGGCCGACACCCTGGCGCTGTTCAACGAGGTCAGCCGCTCGGCCACGGCCAAACTCGAACTGAGCGCAGTGTTGGACACTGTCGTCGGAGTAGTCCCTCGATTGCTGGAGTGCGACCATAGCAGCATTTTTCTCTTGGATGCCGAGAGTGGGCGGTACGTGCCACGGGTGGTGCACGGATTTGCACTTGAGAGCATCTCAGAACTCTCATTTGCCCCAGGTGAGGGGCTCGTGGGTGCAGTGGCCGAAAGCGGCATGCCGCTCTCGGTTGACGATGTGAAACAATATCCGCGCTCTATGTCTGGCCCTGTGGGGGTCGAGATAGGTTCCGAGATGCTGGCTCCCCTCACGGTTGGCCATCAGGTCGTGGGAGTTCTGTGCGTAGGCCATCGGGAGCCTCACAGGTTCTCACCGGCCGAAGTGGCGACTCTTTCAGCATTGGCCGACCAAGTGGCCGTGGCGGTGGAGAACGCCCGCCTGTTTGAGGAAGTGCGTCGTTTTTCGCAAGAACTGGAGCAGCGCGTCGAGGAGCGCACCCAGGCATTGGCCGAGGCGATGGAGGAACTGACCCGGGAGCATGATCGGGTCGAGACGCTCTATCGCATCACCTCCCAACTTTCAGCCAGCCTCGATCTGGACCACGTGCTGAATCGTGCTCTGGCGCTGATCGTGGAGGTTGTGGGGGCTGAACGGTCGTCCATCCTGATGCTGGAATCACAATCCGGTCAGTTGATCCACCGTGCCACCCTGGGGGGGGGAAAGCATTTGCCTCCCGGCGGCGTGCCCACCCGCTTCCACCGCGGGGAGGGGCTGGCGGGTTGGGTGGTTGATCATCGCGAAGCGACCATCGTAGCCGATATTCGGCAGGATCCCCGCTGGATAGAACCGCTGGAGAGGGGGCGGGAGTACCGCTCGGCGTTGGCTGTCCCCCTCCTGGTCAGTGATGATGTACAGGGTGCGCTGCTTCTGTTCCACGCCCAGCCTGACTTCTTCAACGAGGATCACTTGCTCCTGGTTGAGACGGCTGCCATCCAGGTTGCCAACGCCATCAGCAACGCTGAACTCTACGGCCTGATCCGTGACCAGGCGGAACGACTGGGAAGTATGCTCAAGGCCCAGCAAGTCGAGGCAGCCAAGAGTCACGCCATCCTGGAGGGCGTCGCGGACGGGGTGATGGTGGCTGATGCCAGTGGTCAGGTGACCTTGTTCAACGCGGCTGCGGAGCGTATTCTGGAGTTGTCACGAGACGAGGCTCTGGGGCGGACGACCGGCGAAATGCTCGGACTGTATGGCACCCAGGCGCGGGATTGGATGGAGACAGTAGACAGATGGGCAAAGCAGCCCGAGACGTACGCCGCGGAGAAGTACCTGGCTGCCCGGTTGAACATCGGAGACCATATTGTCAGTGTCCACCTGGCACCGGTGCTGATGGGCAGCGAGTTTCTGGGCACCGTCTCAGTCTTCCGTGACGTCACAGCCGAGGTGGAGGCTGATCGTGCTAAGACAGAGTTCGTCTCCACGGTCTCGCACGAATTGCGCACACCGATGACCTCAATCAAGGGGTACGCTGACCTGCTTCTGATGGGGGCGGCCGGCATTTTGGCGGAGGATCAGCTAAGTTTTCTGGCGGTGATCAAGAATAACGCTGACCGCCTCACCATGCTGGTCAACGACCTGCTGGACATCTCGTGTATCGAAAGCGGACGGATGATACTCTCGCCCAAAGTGATGCGTGTAGATGGGGTGGCGAATCAGGTCATCATGACGTTGGAGGGCCGGGCAGTGGAGAAGGGAGTGACCTTGCGGTACCACGTGCCGCACGACCTCCCCAAGGTTGTCGCTGATTCTGACCGCGTGGCCCAGATTCTGACCAATCTGGTGGCGAATGCCTACCAGTACACACCGACCGGCGGCGAGATTGTGGTGTCGGCTCGTGCGCACGGCGACGAGGTACACATTTCGGTGCACGACACAGGCATCGGCATCGCGCCGAAGGATCAGGAGAAAATCTTCAGTCGCTTCTTCCGGGCCGATGACCCGCTGGTGCAGGAGACTCCCGGCACAGGGCTGGGGCTTTCCATTGTCAAGTCGCTGGCGGAGATGCAAGGTGGGCAGATTTGGGTCGAGAGCGAGTTGGGTGAGGGAAGCACGTTCACATTTACTCTTCCTACCGTGGCCGTGGGAACCAATCAGGTTGCTCAAGCGAGAAAAGAGGAGCCCAAACAGGCCACAACGAAAGTGCTGGTCATCGAGGATGATCTCGACGTGGCCAGGCTGATTCAACTGCACCTGGCTGGAGATGGGCGGAAGGTATTGATCGCTCAGCGAGGTGATGAAGCACTGGAGATGGCACAGCGTGAACGCCCTGACCTGATCACGCTGGACATCCTGCTACCGGACGCCGATGGCTTTGCTATACTCGAGGAGTTGAAGTCAAACCCTGCTACGCGGGAGGTTCCGGTGGTCGTCGTCTCCGTGTTGCCGGATCGGGAGAAAGGCCTGCGGCTGGGGGCAGTAGATTACGTGGCTAAGCCGATTGACGAGCAGCGGTTGCTGCGCGCGGTACATCAGGCACTCGTGCAGCATGGCACTGTGCTGGTGGTGGACGACGACAGGGATAATCTTTCGCTGATGCGTGAGATCCTGCGCACCAACGGCTTTGGCGTGCGGACGACCAGCCGGGGCGCGCGCGCCCTGCGTGTAGCGCGTGAGGTGCAACCGGCCCTGATACTGCTCGATCTCAAACTGCAAGACCTGGATGGATACACTGTCCTAAAGCGGCTTAAAGACAACCGGGCGACCCAGAACATCCCGGTCATCGTGATGACAGCCAGTGTGCCCAGTGACGAAACAAAGCGAGAGAAAACACTCGCTCTGGGAGCCGTCCGCTTTATGACCAAGCCGTTCTCTGTAGATGAACTGATAGAGGAGATCAAGATGGTCCTGTGGGAAAGCAAGGAGCACTATGCAAAAGATCCTCGTCGCTGAAGACGAGCGAGACATTCGTGATCTGATCGGGTTCACGCTACGCTTCGCCGGATTCGAGGTGCTGCTGGCTGGTAATGGCATCGAAGCCATCGAGAAAGCGCCGCTGGAGCAACCCGATCTCATCATCCTCGATGTCCGCATGCCGAAGATGACAGGGTACGAGGCGTGTCGCCAGTTGAAGGAGAATCCTGCCACCAGTGCTATCCCGATTGTCTTCCTTTCGGCCAAGGGGCAGGAAGACGAGATCCAACAGGGTCTGGCTTCAGGAGCACTGGAGTACATCGTGAAACCCTTCGCGCCGGACGAACTGGCCGATCAGGTCAGGGATATCCTGCGGCGCGTAGGGACTTTAGAGTAACGGGTGGAGATTTGTGCAACGTAAGGCGATAGTTCTGCGATGAGCGCCATTGTCATCAAAGAGGGCCTCGTCCATTACGAGGCGATTGGGCGCGGCAAGCCGTTGATCTTTCTTCACGGCTGGCTGGGGTCGTGGCGTTATTGGGTGCCAGCGATGAATGAGTTGTCGGCCAAGCACCGTGCCTATGCACTCGACTGGTGGGGCTTTGGCGATTCGGACAAACTGAGAATGCACTACAGTATTAACGCCTACGTCGAATTACTCGGGGAGTTCTTGGATTACCTGGGTGTCCCGCCCATCTCACTGGTGGGCCATGCGTTGGGAGGTGTGGTCGCGCTGCTGTTCGCTGCCCAGGCCCCGGAGCGGGTGGAGCAGGTAATGGGGGTGAGCGTGCCTCTGGTGGGTGCGGCCATCAACCGAGCACTTACCGGCCTTCCCGGCAACGGGGGGGCACTGGCGCGACTGGTGGCGCGGCGGGCCAACTTCCCCGAGGTGAACCTAGAGGCTGGCAAAGCCGACATGGATGCCATCACCCATAGCATGCGCTCCGCGATGGGGCGCGACCTGCGCCGCGTTTTGCCCCCTCTCGACATCCCTGTGCTCTTGGTACACGGTGGAAACGATCCTCTCATCAAGCCACCGCAGCCAGAATGGCTACAAGATTGTGATAAAAACGTGCGTACCATCTTCCTGAACGGCGTGCGGCATTTCCCGATGCTGGAGGAGCGGAACAAGTTCAACCGGCTGCTGATAGATTTTCTCAACGCTGGAGATGATCTGTCCTCGCTGGAGTTAAAAGAGGAGTGGCAGCGTCGTCTGCGATAGCCCCCGACTCTCACATTCCCACACTCCCTTGCCTCAGCATCGCCCGCACACAGCAGCAAGCCATCCTGCTCATCTTCGTCCTGGCGATGGTGGACATGACCTTCTCCGGCTACCTGGTGCGGGTCAAAAACCTGCCCGTCGCGCTGCAGGCTGTCGCGCAGGTGGTGCCTTTCCGCCACTATCTGACCATCATCCGGGGGGTGATGCTGAAGGGAGCGGGACTGAGCACGCTCTGGCCCCACGCGACGGCGATGCTACCGATGGGCCTGCTCGTCACCGCCATCGCTATCCGCGACCTCAGCCGGAGTCTGGACTAGAGTGGTAGATTGGGAAACTGGTACATTGGTAGATTAGTACATTCCCAACCGGACGTGCGGTTGTAGTACTAACCAATTTACCAACTTACCAATCTACTAAATTCAAGGAGGAAACAGTCACTATGGAGAACATCTGTGTCATCGGCGTCGGTTACGTAGGCCTGGTCACCGGCGCTTGCCTGGCCGACCTGGGCAACCACGTCATCTGCCTGAATCGTAACAAGCAGAAGTCCGACAACCTGAAGAAAGGCATCCTGCCCATCTACGAGCCGGGCCTGGAGGAGATCGTGCGGCGCAACTACGAGGCCGGGCGGTTGGGCTTCACTACCTCCTACGACGAGGCAATGCAGGATGTGGAGTTCGTCCTCATCGCCGTGGGCACACCCTCAGGTGAGAGCGGCGAGGCGGACCTGGCTCACGTCGAGGCGGCCGCGACCGAAGTCGCCCGCCGCATCCACAAGCCCACCATCATCGTCAATAAGTCCACTGTGCCTATCGGCACCGGCGATTGGGTCGCCGACATTGTGCGTGCTGCAATGCCCGATCCCAGCATCCCCTTCTGGGTCGTCTCCAACCCCGAGTTCCTGCGCGAAGGGTCCGGCGTCTATGACTGCATGAACCCTGACCGCGTAGTGCTCGGTTCCACCAGCCAGGAGGCAGCCGAACGGGTGGCCGAACTGTACTATCCACTGCACGCCGAGACGATCATCACCGACCTGCGCACGGCCGAGATGATCAAGTACGCTTCCAACGCCTTCCTGGCGACCAAGATTTCGTTCATCAACGAAATAGCCAACGTCTGCGAGGGGCTGGGGGCCGACGTGAAGGAGGTGGCGCGAGGCATGGGCACCGACCATCGCATCAGTCCGGAGTTCCTGGGGGCCGGCATCGGCTGGGGCGGTTCCTGCTTCCCCAAGGACGTCAAAGCCCTGGCGCACATGGCGGCCACGCACGGGACGCACCCCCAGATGCTGCGGGCGGTGATGGAGATCAACTACGACCAGCGCAAGCGGTTCGTGACCAAATTGCGCCACATCCTGGGCGGCTTCCGGGGCAAGACGGTCGGGGTGCTGGGCCTCTCGTTCAAGCCGAACACCGACGACATGCGGGATGCCCCCTCGATTGAGATCATTCACCTGCTGCTGTACGAGGGGGCTGAGGTCAAAGCCTACGACCCGGAGGCGATGGAGAACGCGCACCGCATCCTGGGCGACGGCATCACCTACTGCAAGGACCCCTACGAGGTGGCCGAGGGGACCGACGCGCTGCTGCTGGTCGCCGAGTGGAACGAGTTCAAGCAACTGGATATGGAGCGCGTCAAGGAGTTGATGCGTCAACCGGTGCTGATGGATGGCCGCAACGTCTACGACCCGCAGCGCATGCGCGAACTGGGCTTCACCTATCGGGGCATGGGGCGCGGCTACGACGACAGCGGCCAGCCGAAATGAGAGGCTACACTCTCAGGTAGACGAGGTAGCAGAATCTGACAGATCAGCATGCCGGGACTGGTCGTGGCGCGCTCAAGTATGGGCACAGCCGGACCAGTCTCGGCCTGACGTGTTGCTTTGCCGTGCCTGTATTCTCTCGACAGGGTTACCCAAGCGCGCCCAACGCTTGCTCCAGGTCGCTCAGCAGATCCTCTACCGCCTCGATCCCCACCGACATGCGCACCAGCCCGTCGCCGATACCGATGCACGCTCGCTCCTCCGGGCTTAGCGCACGATGGGAGGAGTGAGCCGGATAGAGGACGAGCGTGCATACGTCTCCCAAGGTGGTGGCCGGCAGGCAGAGGCGCAATGCATCGAAAAAGCGGAAGACCTGGCTTTGATCGGCCTCCGCCAGATCAAAGGCTACCATGCCTCCGTATCCCCGCCCCCGAAACAGCCGTTTCGCCAGACTGTGCTGAGGGTGGGATGGGAGGCCCGGGTACAGAACCCGGCTCACTCTGGGATGGGCCTCCAGCCAGCGGGCCACCGCTAAACCATTCTCACAGTGTTGGCGCATCCGCAGCGGCAGCGTCTTGATCCCCCGCAGCACCAGCCAGGCTTCATGCGGCCCCAGGTTCGCGCCAGTCAGTTTAAGCCCCTCGAGCAGATCTGCCTGTCGGGCTCCTGAAGTGACCACGACCCCGCTCAACACGTCGCCATGGCCCCCCAGGTACTTGGTACTGCTGTGGATCACCACGTCGGCCCCCAGGTTCAGGGGTTGCGCCAGGCAGGGAGTAGCGAATGTATTATCTACCAGCAGGGCCGCCCCGTACCGATGCGCCACGCCGGCCAGCGCTGGCACGTCCGCCACCTTGAGCAACGGGTTGGAGACGGTCTCGACCAGCAGGGCTACCGGCCTCAGTTCCGCACAGGCTGTTTCCACTGCCTCGATGTCCGCCACGTCCACGAAGCGCACCATGACCCCTTGGGAGCGCAGAAGCCGATCCAGCAGGGCGTAGGTAGCGCCGTAGAGATCCTGAGCCACGACCACCGCCGAGCCCGCCCGGCCTCCCGTGGCCAGCAGGGCGGCGTGGATGGCTGCCATGCCGGACGCGAAGGCGAGGGCCATCTCCCCCTCTTCCAACGCGGCTACAGTCTCTTCCAAAGCGGTGACGGTGGGGTTGCCATGGCGGGCGTAGACGTATCCTTGGCGTGTCCCCGCGAAGACCGCATCCAGGTCTTCCATTCGCTCGTAATGGTACGTGACCGAGGGATGAATGGGGGTGACGGTAGGGATGAAGTCGTGGTGGAGTGGGCGGGTCCCGGCGTGGACGGCGCGGGTGGCTAAATGACGTATTGTCGCATCGTTCATTGCAACCTCCTAATCTAGTGGATGGGTAGACTGGTAGATTGGCAAGTTGGCCTTCAGCCCACTGGTTTACCAATCTACCAATTTATCAATTTACCAACCTACCGAGTCCGCCTGAGCGCTCGCAGCGCGGCCTTCACCTGTTGCCAGCCGGCGCGCACGCGCCTGGCCCGCTCCCGGTCGAAGGCGTGGCGGCTGTAACGTGCTTCCACAAAAGACCGGGTGAGCAGGGTCATCTCCTGCTGCACCTCGGGCAGGTTGGGGGCCAGCGTGGCATCGTATTCGTGGGGCGTCTGAGCACGCTGGCGGGGAAAGCCCTGCCGGCCTGCGCGCCGCAGGATGCTCAGGTAGTAGTAGAGGATGCGCTCGCGGGGCGATAGTGCGCTCAGCCGGAAGAAGCGGAACGGTTCCTCTGGCTGTCCTCGGCGTGCCCGCCGCAGCGACAACCGGCGCGGAACGCGCTCACTGACAGCCTCCACCAACCCGACCAGGCGGCGCCAGAGGGCGATCAAAAAACGGCGCAGCGCGCGGATCGGCCTCAACCCGGCCAACGGTTTCAGCAGTTCCGGGTGGTCGCGCAGATAACTGCGGACAACGTAGAAGATCATCCCCAGTGTGGCAGCCCAGAAAAGAAGCGAGCGCAGCATCTCGAACCAATTAGTAGGGGCAACGGCGCTAGTCTCCTGTTGGGGGAATTCGGGCGGTGTGAAGCCACCTGAGGGAGGAGGAGCCGGATCACCAAACAGCCTCGACACCAGCCAGAGCAACCAGGTCAAGGGGAGTATGAACAACGTGGCGATAAACCAGAGGATCAGACCTATCAGTTCCAGGACGCTGCCCACTACGTCCAAAAAGCCCACTGTGTAACCGGTGGGGAGCAGGAACGCCAACAGGGCCGCCAGGCCAATGAAGGCCAGGCTGTAGCGCACCCAGCGGCCGGCCAGTTCGCCCGCTACCTTTATCCTCTGCGCCTGCCACTGTATACGCAACCTGGTTAAGTGTACCTGCCCCAGCATCACCAGTCCCAGCAGGAAATAGACCAACACGTTGAGCACCAGTCCCGGCACCGAGGGGCGGCGCAGGTCCAGCAATGCGGCGATCCCGATGCGAGTCAAGCCTGCGACTATCAGCAGCATCGCCCCACCCCAAAAGAAACGACTGGTGAGGCTCTCCATAGGCGGCACGTAGTGGCGATGCCGTTCGGGAGGCTCACCGATTCGCTCCAGGTCACGCATTGTCTGGGTAGAAGCCCACCAGGATAGGAGAGCCAGGATGAAGGCAACAGTCGTCTCGGGGTCGAGGATAGCGGACAGGTTACGTGGCCAGGTCTGGATGTCCGCCAACACATCGGCCCAGCGGTCGCCTGCGTAGCCGCCGATCTTGAGCAAGATGAAGAACATCGCAAGTTCGATCGCCCGGAATTTCAAGACGTCAGCGCCACGCAGCGCCCTGGCGTGGATCAGCCGGTACGAGTAGTTCGCCTCCAACGCTGCCAGCACGCAGCCCACGATCAGGTAAGCCCCGTTCCAGGACGGGGAGAACAAATGCACCAACCCCACCAGCGACAGGGCGATACAACCGCACATCACTCCGATCACCAACGGGCGGAACAGGTTCTCCAGCCACGGATTGTGGTTCATCGCCACGTCTCCAGGTCACGCTCGTGCCACACCCGATAAGTTGGCACTCCAAGCAGGGCGGCTCGCTTTTGCAGTTCGGCTGACGGGGGAGGCGACCGCACCAGGATCAACGCCACGGCAAATCCGGCCCGCCGCAGATAGACCAGGGTATCGAACAGCGATTCGCTCTCGCGACCGGTTATGACTGCCAGTGTGGCTCCCCACGGCAGGTTCACGCTCTCGCGGCGGAGGAGATCCACGAACGAGACCGACGGCACGACCTGCACCCGGGCCAGCACTTCCAGCAGGCTCATCAAATGGCCCCGCTCCGAGCGAGGGGGCAGAAAGAAGCGAGCCCGATCATCCAGCAACGGATCCCATGCCTCGGTGGACAATCCCGCCGGCAGCCCCTCTCTGACGACGATGTGGTTGGCGATGGAGGCCGCGACGACAATGGCCAGTTCGGTGGCGGTGTATCGCTGACGGCGCTCGTACCCCTCCTGGTCCAGATCAAGACAGATGAGGGTTTCGCGGGCGATGGACGGCTGGTACTGTTTCACCAGCAACCGGCCGGCGCTGGCCGTCGCCGTCCAGTGGATACGACGAGGAGAATCGCCCCGCTGGTAGTCACGCACGCCCATCACCCGGGCCGGGTCCTCAAACAGGTGCGAGCGGGCGGGCAGCGCGATCTGTGGGGAGCGCGTGGGCAGGCCCAGTTTCTTGAGGGGGACTACCCGGGGATAAACGATGATATACTCCGACGCCACCTGTGTCAGGGTGCGACGCGCAAGGCCCAGCAAATCGCCGGTTTGCATCACCAACGGGCCGATGGGATAGTAGCCCCGCTGGCGGCAGTTGAGCGTGTAGGAAAAGTGGTGTCGCTCGCGCGGGCCCAGGCTGATCACTTCGCGGTAGAAGGGAGGCGTAAAAAGTTGCACGGGCAGCGACTCGTGCACCTCCAGCCAGGGAACGGGCAACCAGCCGGCGTTCTGCACCGTCAGATCCACCGTCACCCGGTCGCCGAGGAAGGCGCGGTTCACAAAACGCCGTTGGGCGCGCAGATGTTTCACCGTGCGCCGCGTCCAGAGGCGCGATAGCAGGTAGACGGCGAAGAAGAGGTAGGCGATGGTGAAGAAGAAGTCCACGCGCAGGAGCGCGGCGATGATAAAAAGAATCAACAAAAAGGGTACAAAATTCCGCATGGCGTTGCTCGAAAACGTGAAACGTAAGGTGGCAGCACCACGGGATCACTCAAGCCCTTCCCGCGTTTCCTCCACCACGTGGTCTACCACGGCCCGGAGATCACCCGTCCGGCGATAGACGTCCAATTGGCGGTCGGCACTGGTGCCCTGGCGCAGGATGGTGCGGGCGTATTCGACTTCCACCCGGCTTCCCAGTTCGTCCACCACGTCGTCCACCCACGCCAGCAACTCCTCGATCAGCGCCGGGAAGGGTACCTCTTCCGCCTTGCCGAAGTCAATCAATTTATCCGCAATGCCGTAACGCACCGCACGCCACTTGTTCTCGTCGAGCAGGTGTTTGCGGTAGAGCCGCCAGGTCTGGTTGGCCCTCCGCAAGCGCACCAGTTTGACCACGATGGCCTGTACCAACGCCGCCAGGCACAGCGTCTCGTCCACGCGCGTGCACATATCGGGGATGCGCACCTCCAGCGTGGGGAACTTCTCGCTGGGGCGCACGTCCCACCAGATGTGGGTGGGCTCGGCGAGGCTGCCCGTCGCCAGCAGCAGATCCACGTAACTGCGGTAGTCGGCGTAGGAACCAAACTGCTGAGGAATGCCGGTGCGGGGCAGGCTCTCAAAGACGACGCTGCGGTATGACTTCAGCCCTGTATCACGACCGTGCCAGAAGGGGGAACTGGTCGAGAGGGCGAGAATGTGGGGCAGAAAGTAGCGTATCTGATTCATCACCTCGACCAGTAATTCCTGATCCGCAATGCCGACGTGGACGTGCATGCCGAAGATCAGCAGCCGCCGTCCCACGTCCTGCAGGAAGCGGGCCAGTTCGGGGTAGCGGCCAAAAGGGGAGACCTCCTGCCGTGCCCAGGAGGAGAAGGGATGCGTGCCCGCCGCCGCCACCCATAATCCCCCGCGTTCGGCCAGTTCGCAGATCGAGCGGCGCATGCGGATCACTTCGCGGCGCGCCTCCTGGACATTGCGGCAGATGCGCGTGCCCGCCTCCACCTGCGATTGCAGGAACTCGGGGCGGATCTGGTCGGGCAGCACCGTCCGGCCCTCTTCGAGGAATCGCTGCACGTATGAGCGCACCTCCCGCGTGGCAGGGTCAATGATCTGATATTCTTCTTCGATACCAATGGTAAACGATGGGGTTATCATGTATATTAGTGCTCAATTATACCACATTCGCAGATCGCCCCAAAGTCGGAGCGCGTTCGTTTGCCCTTCTGTCGAGACGTAGTACAATCCTAATATGTCAACTATCAGCCTTACCCATTGTCCCACCTACGATCTATCTGAAGTCGAGGCAGCCCTGCGCCGGCTGCTGGAACCGCTGGGCGGTATCGGCGCGTTCGTCGAGCCGGACCAGCGCGTGTTGCTCAAGCCCAACCTGCTGATGCCAGTCAGGCCAGAGCGGGCGATCACGACCCACCCTGCTGTCGTCGAGGCAATGATCGGATTGGTGCGGGAGGCCGGGGGGAAGCCGTTCATCGCCGATAGTCCCGGCGGCCCGCTGCACAACCAGCCCGGTATGCGCCGCCTGTATCGAGATACCGGCATGAAAGAAGTGGCCGAGCGGACCGGGGTCCCATTACGCTACGACGCCACCGCCATCCAGGTGCCCACACCCGACGGTCTGCTGCTCAAACGACTCGACCTGCTGAAGGTGTGGCAGGAGGCCGACGTAATTATCGCGCTCCCCAAACTGAAGACGCACGGCCTCACCACCATCACCGGCGCGACCAAGATCCTCTTCGGGCTGGTACCCGGCCTGACCAAATCCGGCTACCACTCCAAGTTGGCCGACCTGGACCGTTTCTGCGACATGCTGCTCGACATCGTGGCCTGCGTCCGGCCGGCGCTCTTCGTGATGGATGGTGTATTGGGGATGGAGGGGAACGGCCCAAGTTTGCAGGGAAACCCCCGCCACGTCGGCGTGTTGCTGGCCGGTCAGGACGCCGTGGCGATGGACGCGGTCGTCTGCCAAATCATCGGTTTAGACCCCGACCGGCTGCCGCTGTTCCGCGCAGCCCAGCGGCGTGGGTGGTGGCCGGTGGAGGTCACGGTGGCGGGCACGCCGGTGGCCGAGGTCGCCGTGCCCGATTTCCGCCTGCCCGATACCACCCGCGCGGCCACGCGACCCGCCGGCCGGGGCTGGCTTTCACAGTTGGCGACCCGCGCCCTCGTCCCGCGCCCCGTCCCCAAGCGCGGGCGTTGCACAGCCTGTCGCACCTGCGTGCGCATTTGCCCCCGGCAGGCTATCACCATCGTGGACCAACTGGCCGTGGTGGACGACGAGCGCTGCATCCGCTGCTACTGCTGCCACGAGCTCTGCCCCGAGGCAGCGATTGACCTGGAGTTCTCCCGACTGGGGCGGCTGCTGCGCTGGACGGGTGTACTCGGACGGACAGAGTAGAGATTGGGGATTGGGGATTGGGGGTTAGGGATTGGGGATTGGAGACTAGAGAGTAGAGACTGGATGTCGAGTATTCGGCATTAAGTATCGAGTATTGTGATACGAGGAGGAGGAGGAGGAGGAGAAGAAAGATGGAGAATACTGGGATAGGACAGGCTATACGAGTCGTGACCGACAGCGGTTGCGACCTTCCTCAGCGGCTGGTGGAGCGTTTTAAGATCGCCGTGGTACCGCTCATCGTGCGCTTTGGGGCGGAGGTCTACCAGGACGGGGAGTTGTCGGTGGGTGAGTTCTGGGAGAAGGGTGCCGGGCCACACCACCCCCAGACCTCCCAGCCCTCGGTCGGCACGTTCGAGGAAGTTTTCGAGCGGCTGGTTGCACAAGGGAAGCAGGTGTTATGCCTGACCATCACCGGCAAGCACAGTGGGACGTTCAACTCGGCCCGCCTGGCCGCCCAACGCTTTGGCGAGGCGGTGAAGGTATTCGATTCCCTTTCGCTTTCCCTGGGTCTGGGGTTGCAGGCCCTGGCAGCGGCTCAGGCTGCGCGGGCCGGGCGCTCGATGCAGGAGATCCTTGCATTGCTGGAGGACATGCGGGCGCGGGTGCGTGTGACGATCTTACTCGACACGCTAGAAAATCTACGGCGTGGGGGACGGGCCGACGGGTTCATCGCCATCGCGGACCGCATGGCGCGGGCGCTCAACATCAAGGCCATCATCAACGTAGTGGATGGTGAACTGCGACTACTGGGAGCGGCCCGCTCGTTTCGGGGCGGGCTGCGGCGTGTGCTGAGCCTGGTCGAACGGCTGGGGCCGTTGGAACATCTGGCGGTGGTGCACACGCGCAGACTGGAGACGGCGGAAGAGATGGCCAGCCGGTTGGCGGAGCGCGTCGGTTTCCCCAGGGAGCGCATCTGGGTGCGGGAGACAGGGGTGGTGCTGGCCTGCCACGCCGGTACGGGAGTCATCGGCGTACTGGCGGTGCCCACCGGGTAGTATAACCGGCCAGGGAGACTCGATGTAAGCAGTCCCCGCTACAGCGGGTCAAAGCAGGGCCTCGCTGCAGACGATGCGCGGGATCAGCACCGCTTCCTCGGCCCGGTCGGAGGCAACGCGGTACGCTTCCTCCAGATCGTAGTCACGGACCAAACGCAGGAGTTGCACGACCAGCGCCTGACCCGTGATATTGCTGCGACGCAGGGTGTTGAGTTCACGATGGGCACGGGCGGTCAAGGGGACGCTGGTAAAGATCTCGGATAGGAGAGCCAGGCGTGCTTTTTCCTCCGTGTCCTCTTCGGCCTCGAAGACGACCCGCAGTTCTGAGAGGGCGTAGTCGCGCCCCAACGCCCTCCCCACGGTGTGACGTATCTCCGCCTCGCGGGCGCGGACCTCGGCGTCGAAGTCCCGTTTGACGGCAGCGATGCGCTCGTTGATGCCGGCCGGCAGTGGTAGCGCCGGCTCGCCCTCCTCGCAGCGGATGGCGCGGATAGCCTGCTGAGGGTCTGCTGTGCGATGGCCCTCTTCGTCAACCAGGTAGAGACGCTGGTAACCCCCGGCCTGGCAGAAAACGAACAGGCCGGGCTTGCCAACTGCCCGGCGTCCGCTGCGGACACCGTCGGGCAGACGCGCGATCTCCTGAAAGCGGTCGGGGGCGGTGCGCTGGAGTTGGCGTATGAGTTCCTCGGCCTCCAGCAGGTTGAAGATGTCCGCCTCGGGTTCGTCCTCCAGGACACCCTCGTCGCCACGATAGATGGCGTACATGGCCTCCTCGTTGATCCGCTCGCTCCTGTGCAGGATGGCGGCATCCTCGCCGATGGTGCGATGGATCTCAACAATGCGGTATTCCAGCCGCTGTTCTATGCCCAACTCGCGCTCCAGGCCGGTCTCGGGGAGGAAGTTGTAGACGTAGACGGTGGTGTGCTCGGTGCCGATGCGGTCCACACGGCCGACGCGCTGGATGAGACGGACGGGGTTCCAGTGCAGGTCGTAGTTGATGACGTGGTTGGCGTCCTGCAGGTTGAGGCCCTCGCTGAGGACGTCGGTGGCGACCAGGATGCGCAACTCCTCGTCGCCAGGGCGGAGTTGGTAGTTGTTGGCTTTGGGGGCAAAACGTTGGATGACCCGGCCGCGGTCTTTGGTGTCGCTCTCGACAGCGCGGATGCGGCCCAGGTGTTTGAGGTTATCGTAGAGGTAGTGGGCCGTGTCGGCATACTGAGTGAAGATGAGGACCTTGCCGCGGACCAAATCGCCGGGCAGGGGACGGCGGCTGGAGCGAGTGCGGCCTGTGGTCATCATAGAGATGAGTTGCTGGAGTTTGCCATCCTCCTGGGGGCCGATGGGCTCGACCAGGCGGGCCATCTCTTCCAGAAGCGCGATGTCGGTATCCAGCGCGGCCTGGAGTTTGTCCACGTCAAAGCCGGCGATCGGGTAACGGGTGCTGGCTTTCTCCAGCGCCTCGTAAAGAGAGAGTTCGTCGTCCAGGTCGGACTTGTATAGAATGTCGGTGGCCTCGTCGCCGGCGGGAACCAGGCCGCGGTCCAGGCCCCCCTGGAAAGCGCGTTGCAGATTCATGAGCCGGTTGATGGTCTGGCGGAAGGCTTCAACGCTGGACTCGAAGCGCTTGAAGAGCATGATACGCATCAGGCCGCGCAGCGCAGCGCCGGCCCGCTGCAGTTCTTGATACTTGGGCTCGCTCTGGCGCCCGGGCAGCACGTAGTCGAAGAGAGCGTAGCGGGCGTAGGTGAGTTGGCCCATCAGGTCGTGCAACTGCCGGTAAACGCGGCTCTCGCCCATTGTGTCGTCGGGGCCACGATAGGTCTCCTCGATGCTGTAGGTGATGGTCTCCAGTTGGCGGTCAGGAAAGACGAGGGGCTGGCCGTTGATCTGGGCATCGGGGTAATAGGTGCGGATGTGGCGGCGGGTGCGGCGGATGAGGACGTGGTTGAGGATCTCTTGCAGATCGCGGCTGGGCAGGTCTTGACTGCGCGGCTCGACCTTGTTGAAGAACTCGGGTAGGTTGGGCGGAGCGATGGGGATGGCGGTGGTATCCTGGGGGTGCCAGAGTTTGATCTGCTGGTAGATATCCCAGGCGCTGGTGGCGCGGGGAGTGGCGGTCAGCAGGATGGTGCGCCGGGTCTGCGTGAAGATCTGGAGGGCTCCGTAGCGCTGGGTATCACCGTGACGAAAGTTCTGAGACTCGTCCACCAGAACGAGATCGCGGTCGCGGCAGCGCCAGTTGTCCACCAGCATACGCTCGTTGCCCTGCTGGCTGAGGAGGCCCATCGAGATGACGGGCGCGTCAATCTGGTAGCGCTCCATGAACCATTCCCACATCTCCACCAGCGAGGCGGGGCAGACGACGAGGGGGCGGGCACCGCGATAGAGGGTGTAGTGTTTGAGCATGGTAGTACCGATGAAGGTTTTGCCCAGGCCGACGACGTCGGAGACGAAGACGCCGCCGTAGGTATCAAGGATCTTGATCGCCTGGCGGACGGCCACGCGCTGAAAGTCGGCCAGGTCCGGCATTTCGGCTTCCCACAGAAGTTCTGCGGTGCGGCGGCCCTCCAGCCGGTCCTCGACCAGCGTATAGAGGGTCTTGAGGTAGATATCGTGGGGACTGACGGGCCGGTCGCCTTCTGGAGTAACCACCTGGCTGGTGGCCCAGGAGCGGCGCAGTTCGCGCATCAGGTCCGCGTCGAAGTCCTCGGCCTCGTCCCACAGTTCGTTGAACCAACAGGAGAGTTCGGCGTGGTTGCCGTCCCCGAACACGCGAATGTTTAGTTCGGTATTGTGCGTGACGCCGCCCAGGGAGAGGTTGGAACTGCCGATGATGGCCGCGCCAGTCTGGGCGTGGATGCGGGCCGGGTCGAAGTCGAAGATGTAGGCTTTGGCGTGCAACCGGCCACGAGTGTAGACCCGCACCTGCACCTTGCCCTGGGCGATGAGGTCAGCCAGGGAGAGAACGAGAGCCTGTGCATCGTCGGTCTGGTCCATCAGTTCCAGCGTGGTCTGGATCGAGTCGGCGGTCTCGGCGCGCATGCGGGGAGCCTGGGCGGAGGCCATCCGCTGGCGGCGTACCGCGCGCTGGGTGGTCTCCAGGTGGTGATAGCCCTCGACCAGTTGCTCGACTGTCTGCCGGTTGGTGACGTTGCCGATGAGCAGGCGCAGTCCATCCAGGTGGGGGATACGTGCGGCGATGGCCTGGAAGCCGGAGAGGAAGAAGTAGCCGACGGCGAAGTGAGCGCGGATGCTATCGGCCAGAAGAGCGTTGATATCGGGAGCCAACTCCCGGGTGCGGTTATCTATGATGTCGTGGGTAGGCATCATTTTCTCCTTATTCGCTCCGGTTCCTAGAAGACGCCCAGGACAATGGCACAATCCGTGTCTCTACCTGGCCACATGCTCGTAAATCGCGGTATGCGCTATCCTCAATATGCAAGGGACGCGCCAAGACCGGTTCATAGATGGCTGAGGATGGCGCATAGACGTCTTATTCGGTTGGCAAATAACGTCTCCACCGTCTCTCCCCTTCGGGCTTCAATAGCCCCAGATTGCACAGTTGTTCTGCAACACGAGTGGCCTGGCGGCGAGAAATACCCAACGTGCTACGTATGTCCTTGTTCTTCACAAACCCTCGTCGCTCCAGGATTGGCTCCAGCGCCACATATTCTGGAGGTCTCTCGGGCATCACTCCCGTTTCCGGTGAACACAGTTCATACACTCGCCCGCCCTTCCTGGGCAATAGAACAATGCCTTTACGGATCAAGTCCTTGATATCCCGCGAGGCCGTGTAGAGGTCTGCTCCTACTAACTTCTGATAAGCGCGGCTGGTGAACGTGCCACCGTGTCCCCTGGCGTAGGCCAGGAGCCGCTTCTGATCGCCGCTCAGCCGCAGTGACTCGAACTGTTTGAGCCAGCGGGCGGTCTCCAGGTCGTAGACGGGAGTGTTGCGCAGTACGACGGTGAAAATCACCTCGGCCTCCAGCCGGAACTCTGGTGGGTAGAGCCCTCCACGCTCCATCACCTCGAACATGCGGGGGACTCCTTCTCCCTGCTCGCGCATATAGTCCCAATCGGTCAGCACACGGACGATGCGTGGGTTGCGCGAGGCGTGGATGCGCTCACGGCGGCGGAGGCGCTCCAGGGTGACCGGTTCCACCAACTGGCCGGGACTGCGGATTTCCAAACGGTCGTCGAACATCCAGATTTCGATGCCCAGGCCCTCGTAGCCGTAGTCGCGGTGGGCAACTCCGTTGACGATGGCCTCCTGCCAGGCGAAGGTGGGATATTCCAGCCGTTCCTCGAAGAACAGATCCACAAGGCGCTGGCGTTCGCGGATGTGAGGTTCGACGGCCTGGTAAGTCATCTCGATGAGCCGTACCAAAGGCGCCTCCAGCCAGGCCCGTTTCACGATGTTCAGTTCCGCCCCCAGGCGACGTTCTGTGCCCTCGTATTTGACAAAGTCTATCCCACACCGGGGATGCCACCGGCCAGGGTCTTTGCCGAAGAGCAACAACGCCGCCAGGGAGAGAATCAAGCGCCCGTCTCGCGGCTCGGCCAGCCGGTAGTGCTGCAGCAGTTCTTGGTCGGAGTGCACCAAGCCGGTGCGCTCCCGGAATTCTGTCAGCAGGGATCCATCCAGGTCGGATAGGGATGCGGCGGGGACAAAACGGGCTTCGGCCACGCGGCGGCGCTTGCCGGCCTTGATGGCTTCGATCTGGTCGGCCGGGAAGGGCATGTTGCTTTCGCCGATGCGCAGCAGGTAGCGTCCGTCGGTGAGTTGGTGCGCTTCAGGGCTCCAGTCCGTCTCGAAGAGCAGGATTCTCTTGCCCTGAAGTTCCTCCTGGCGGAAGCGGACTTTCAGAGGTGGGCGGACGTGGGTTTCTGCTACGCGGCGCAGCACCTCCAGGCGGGCGTCCGGGTAGTCCACCCCGGTGACAGTACCATCGTCTTCCAGACCCAGGACCAGGATGCCGCCGTCGGCGTTGGCCATCGCTGTCAGGGTCTCGGCCACGTCCCGGGCGACGTCTCGCACCACGCGCCGTCGTGGGCTGCCGGTCGTGCGGTCATAGCAGCTCTTTCGTTCGAAAAATGGCCCCTCTTCGCGGCGGAGTATCCATTCCACGTTGTTCATTACTGATTTCCCCCTGATGCAGTGCCACATTCAGCTTCCGCCCCGCGCTTCGACTCTTCGGCGGAGTTTATCCCGAGCGAAGCCGAGGGACCTAGAACAGGCAATCTCAACACAGGCTGCCGCCGCTGATCAGCCACAGCCTCCAAGCCGGACAGGAAGAAGTAACCAACGGCGAAGTGAGCGCGGATGCTGTCGGCCAGGAAGGCATTGATCTCGGGAGCCAACTCCCGGGTGCGGTTGTCTATGATGTCGTAGCCCATTTGGTTCTCCTTCTCCTTCTCTCAATAACCCCCTCAAGGAAATATATGAACAGTGCAATCCATATCACGCTGAAGCCTACCAGCCGCGGTTGGGTAAAGGTCTCCCCATACACCAGCACCCCCAACAGAAACTGCCCTGTTGGGGCGATGTATTGCAATATCCCCACAGTGGCGAGTGTGACCCTCTTCGCAGCGTAGGCAAACAAAATAAGGGGCAGCGCAGTAACAACCCCAGAAAGCGCAATCAGGGTGTTTGTCAGCGCCGCTGTATGGCCGAAGGATGCCGTGCCCATCCATTCAAGATAGAGAAGATACCCAAGTGCCGGGAGAAATAGAAAAGTGGTCTCCAGCGAAAACCCCTCAAGTGCGTCAAGCGGCGCAGTCTTCCTCAATAGACCGTAGAAGCCAAAGGTAGTCGCCAGCCCAAGCGCGATCCAGGGGAACGCACCATGACTCAGCGTAAGGTAAGACACCCCACATGCTGCGACGCCCACCGATATCCATTGCCACAAACGAAGCCGCTCCCCCAAGAAAAGCACTCCCAGGAGCACGCTGAGAAGCGGATTGATGAAATACCCCAGGCTCGCATCCACGAGACGCCCCGCATTCACTGCCCAGATATAGATAGACCAATTGAGAGCCAGGATAGAAGAGGTGCCCAAAAACGTAATCAGCGTGACAGGACGGTTCCTCACTTGTTGCAGCCATTCCCAGCGTCTCTTCCAGATCAACAGGAGGGCGACGAATGCAAATGACCATGCCGTCCGATGACAAATAATCTCAAAAGCCGGTACTGTCTGAACAGCCTTCCAATAAATGGGGAGCAGCCCCCAGAGAGCATAGGCGCCGACAGCGGAGAGAACCCCACTTTTTTTTCATCTCCGTTGATCCTTATCAGAAAATGAGAGTTGTTTCGCCACACAATTGGCTAGCATCAAAGGCGTCCTCCTCGTACACCAGCGCATCAATCTGCGCGCGCCCGCTGAACCACTGAAGCCTCTTTCAGTGTGATCACTCCTCTCAGTGGTTCAGTGGTTCCGCCTACACCGGCCCGTTGAATCGCTGAACCGCTGAATTCGCTGAGACCGCTGATCATCATCCCTTCAGTCGCGCTCGACCAGCCACAGGCACAGCCGCTCAAAATCGCGCGGCGAGGGTCTGTCGAAAGGCAAGGTGTGGGTTGTCCCAGTGACAGGAGGTTGGGTCATTAGCCGTTAGTGGTTAGCCGATTATGAGAAAGCACAGTCCTTTACTCTACCTGAATATCGTTCGCCGCCACAGATGACAGCCAACATGAAGGTCTGAAGCCAGTTGCTCTGGTTCGATTCTAACTGTATAATACCACTGTGGACATTTTCCGCAAGGAGTCAACAAATGAGTGTCGAAGTTCACACCCTAACGCCTCAAGCAGGCCAACTGGCGATTGATATTCGTCTTTCGGCCACGGTGAATGTCACCGAGTTCAGCGCCCGGCAGAAGGTAACCGGTTTCGTTGCTGATGCAATCAGCACGAATATGCATGGCGGCGAGCCACGGCTGGTCGTTGGTGAGCGCATCTGCTGGCGTGTCCCGGTTATTCTTTCGATGCCACCCACCGGCGACCGGGGTGAAGTCGGCGCGATTGACGTGGACATTGAGACTGGTCAATTGATGATCACCCGTGCGCTCATCAAGGAGATCGAACGCCGTGCCGAATACCTTGCTACCCATCCCACACCACCCTCAGCGTGACGACGGCGATTGTCTGGCTGCCTGCGCGGCGATGGTGCTAGACTATCTGAGTGTGTCGGCCGATTACGATCGCTTGCTCCGATTGCTGGGCGTTAAACCTTACGGCACGCCAGGCTCGCGCTTGAACAACCTGGCCGACCTGGGCGTGCACGTTCGCTACGCTCGGGGCACACTGGACGAACTGTTTGACTACCTGGCCCGTGGGCAACCGTGCATTGTGCTTGTCCGCACCGACCAACTGCCCTACTGGACGTACGCCACTGACCATGCTGTGCTCGTCGTCGGCTTTGACGAGCAGGCGGTGTACGTCAATGATCCTGCCTTCGAGCAAGCTCCACAGCGTGTCTCCCACGCCGATTTCGAACTCGCCTGGCTGGAGTTCGATTATCGCTATGCGGTGATCTGGCGCTAACGTTTCGTTTACGTGGCGCAAACCTCCTCAGTGCCACTGACGCCACTGAAACCTCTGAGAGCACTGAAGCCCCCTTCGGCTCCGCTCAGGGCAGGCCTTTCAGTGTGAGCACCCCCCTCAGTGGTTCAGTGGTTCTGCCCCTCCACAATCGTTATCTCTTCCTTCGCCAACCCGTACAACTCACACACCGGCGCGTCGAGTTCGCGCACCCAGGTGCTGACTCCGGCTCCGGTCCGGGCTTCTGTTGACAAACTCTGGTGCTTTTGTTATAATAATTACGGATTAAGAGATCACTCCTTTGTATGCGAAAGTCGGCTTTGCATGCCGTGCGCCCGGTAAACGGGCCTAGCTACAAAGGGGTGATTTTTTTGACATCAAATCCCCCCGAGTAAAGGCGCGATACACAGCCCAGT
>JAUWNP010000286.1 GCA_030612585.1 Anaerolineae bacterium | reverse complement strand
GAATATTTGCTTGGCACTCACGCCGCCGAACACCCGCTGCACCCGACTGGCGGGGACGTGGCGGCTGAAAGTCAAGTAGATAAGCCCGCCAGCGGGTGAGATTATCCGTTCGGCGGCTGCGCTCTCCCCCAAAAAGCGGGGCAGGCTTGCCGCCGAACGGCCCGGCGGAATTCGCCGCGCCGTTGGGCTGCTTCCCGAGTGGCAAGACGATTTTGGGGCGAAAGGCGTAGCGCCGGATACCACTGGCTGCGATTTTTGCCTGCTACCAAGTTCAAATTGATGAATAGGGAGGAACAGTATGGAGGATAACTCAGTCATCATCATCGGGGCCGGGTTCGCAGGGCTTTCGGCTGGGATCTATGCCCAGATGAATGGTTACCGCACGCAGATCTTCGAGATGCACAACTTGCCGGGTGGCTTGTGCACGGCCTGGAAACGCAAAGGGTACACCATTGACGGCTGTATCCACTGGCTGGTGGGCTCCTCACCCCAGAGCGGCATGTACCGCTACTGGGAGGAAGTCGGCATTGCCCAAGAGCGCGAGTTCATCAACATGGACGAATACATGCGTTACGAGAGCGCCGATGGGCGCACCCTCATCCTCTACACGAACGTGGACAGGCTGGAAAAGCATCTGCTGGAGTTTTCGCCGCAGGACGCCGAGCCCATCCAGGATTTCATCCAAGGTATCCGGATGTGCCTAGATTTTGATCAGCCCTCCGAATCGGACCCGCCGCTCAAACGTCTGCAAAAAGGTCTTAAGCTTGGGCTGATTCTGGCGACCAAAGGGAGAGAAATGCGGAAGTGGATGAAGATCTCCGCCGCGGAATTTGTCATGCGCTTCAAAGACCCAGTGCTCCGCGAAGCGCTGCGGGAAATGTGGTTTCCAGAATTCTCGATGTTCTTTATGCTCTTCACCTTTGCCTACCTGCATAACAGGAATGCGGGTTACCCCATCGGCGGTTCCTTGCCCATGTCGCTGGCACTGGCCAAGCGCTACGCTAACCTGGAGGGAGTAATCCATTACGATAGGCGGGTGGAGAAAATTCTAGTGGAAGAAGATAAAGCGGTGGGCGTCCGGCTGGCGGATGGGAGTGAGCACCGCTCTGGACGGGTGATCTCCGCGGCGGATGGGTATACCACCATCTTTAAAATGCTGGAAGGGAAATACGTGGATGAAAAGACACGTGAGCCTTACGAGAAATGGCCCATCTTCCCGTCGCTGTTGTTCGTGGGAGTGGGGGTGAACCGCTCTTTTGCCAATGAGCCCAAAACGGTCTCTGGCATGAGTTTCCCCTTGCGCCAGCCGACGGAAATCGGGGATGCGGTGCGGGAAAGAATGCCGATACACATTTTTAACCAGGATCCTACGCTGGCGCCTATCGGCAAGACTAGCCTGGTGGTGATGATGCCCAGCAGTTACGAATATTGGAAGGAACTGGCGCAGGACCGGGTGGCCTACGATGAGAAGAAAGATCAGGTAGCGCGCACGGTCGTGGAACTGCTGGATCAGCGCTTCCCCGGCATCTCTCAGCAGGTGGAGATGGTGAATGTGGCAACGCCGCTGACCTTTGAGCGCTACACAGGCAACTGGAAAGGCAGTTTCGAAGGCTGGCTGATAACGCCGCAGAATTCATTCACCATGATGAGGCCCATGCGCCAGACCCTGCCTGGCCTGCAGGACTTCTATATGTGCGGGCAATGGGTACAGCCGGGGGGAGGTCTCCCAACTGGCGTCATGACCAGCCGTCGGCTGGTGCAGGCGCTATGCAAACAGGACGGGAAAAAATTCCAGACCACAGTGGTGTAGGTTAATGGGTTTTGACGTTGACAGTTGGCAATGACTAGCAAACAGAGAGCCGCCCAACCAGTCGCTGGAGCCGACCGCGCCTTCGGCGCTCGTTGACAGTGGCGCTTTTGCATTTGTTGTGGGGCTTGTAGCGAAGCAGGTTTTGCCTTGCCCGGCGCGGCGGCTCAGCTCCCAGTCGTTACACGGCGCTTTGACTCTTCCTACTTCAATAAGGTTTGGGCGAGTCTGCCAGCAGCGGCGTCGCAAGCAACCTGGCAGGCTGGCGGGGAGAGTTCTCGTCTCATAGGGCAATGACTTTGCGTCGAATTGAGAGACGTACACAGGCGGTTTTGCCGGTCTAGGTACGTGCAAGGAGATAACGATGGAAAACTGGAATCAATGGCTCCCGTTGCTCGTCCCGATTGTTTTTCTTCAATTGGGACTGATGATCTTTGCACTGGTGGATTTGGTCCGCCGCGAAAGGACGAAAGGCCCGAAGTGGGCATGGGCGCTCGTTATCGTGCTCATCAACTTCATCGGGCCGATCGTGTACTTGGTGATCGGGCGGGAGGAGTGAATGTCTGTAGTTCGTACGCAGAGATTGCGGAAGACTTTCGGCAGTGTGCGGGCGCTAGATGGATTAAACCTCACCGTTGAGCCAGGTACGGTTTTTGGTTTTCTCGGACCGAATGGCGCCGGCAAGACGACGACGATCCGCATTCTCACTGGCCTTGCCCGGCCCACCGGTGGGCGTGCCTGGGTTCTTGGGAAAGATATTGTTACCGCTCGCCGCGAGATTGCCGGCCGCATTGGCTATCTGCCTGAGGAGCCGGTCTTTTATCCGTGGATGACGGCGTGTGAACTTCTGGATCACGTCGGGCGGATCTTCGGCCTTACGGCGGGGGAGAGGGAAGTCCGTACGGAAGAGCTGCTCGACCTGGTTGGGCTGACCCAGGCAAGTGGACGGCGCATCGGCGGTTTCTCGCACGGCATGCGCCAGCGGTTGGGGCTGGCTCAGGCGTTGGTCAACCGACCCAAAGTGCTCTTTCTCGACGAGCCGGTGAGTGCCCTCGATCCGGTCGGCCGTAAGGAGGTGCTGGAGTTGATCGGGAGGTTGCGTGGGCAGTGCGCAGTATTCATGTCAACTCATATCCTCACAGATGTGGAGCGTGTGTGCGACACCGTGGGCGTCATCAACCATGGGCGGATGGTGGTCGAGGCACAACGAGAGGAATTGATCGCCCGGTACGCCGTGCCAGTGTTCAAGATCGAGGGTGATAGCGGCTCCGTCAGGCAAATTGCCGCGTGGGCGGAAACTCTGCGCGCCATATCCTGGGTGACAACTGTCTCGGTTGACGGAACGACTGCCCGTGTGGTGGTGAACAATGTAGAGACAGCCAAACGGGAGTTATTGATCCTGGCGGTTCAAGCGGGGTTGGTACTGACGCGCTATGAGATGGTCAGGCCGTCGTTGGAGGATGTTTTCCTGCAGTTGGTTGGCGAAGGGAAGGAGGCGGAGTGATTTTTCTCGTTGCGTTGCGCAAAGAACTCTTCGAGCAGTGGCGCTCGTACCGCTTGCTCGTCGTCGTGGCGGTGCTTCTGGCTTTTGGGTTGGTGTCGCCGCTGACTGCCAAACTCACTCCCGAGTTGATGAAACTTCTGCCAAATGGTGAGGAGATTGCCAAACTCATTCCTTCGCCGACAACTGCGGACGCAGTAGCGCAGTACCTTAAGAATAGCAGCCAGTTCGGGGTCGTCCTTGCGCTGTTGATGACCATGGGGGCAGTGGCACAGGAGAAAGACAAGGGCACGGCGGCTCTTGTGCTCGTCAAGCCCATGCCACGCCCTGTGTTTCTGTGGGCTAAGTTCGTCGCGCTGGGGGTGACGTTCATAATTGGCATTGTGATTGCTGGCGTGGCTTGCTACTACTACACCCTGATCTTGTTTGAGGCTCTGGATGTTCCTCGCTGGTTTGCGCTCAATGGGCTGCTGCTTTTGTTTGTGTTGGTCTACGTCGCGTTGACGTTGCTGTGCAGTACGGTGAGCCGCTCGCAGGTGGTGGCCGGTGGGCTGGCCTTTGGCTTGGTGATTCTGCTCGGTGGTATCGGCGCGATCCCGAGGGTGGGTGAGTTTTTACCTGGACAGTTGCTCGCCTGGGGAGCGGGGCTGGTCGCCGGGAGCACAGAGGCGGCATGGCCGGCGGTGTGGGTGAGCGTTGGGATTATCGCCGCTGCTCTGGTGGGGGCGTGGGCGATCTTCGAGAGGCAGGAGATTTAGAGTCCTTTCAGTGCCGTGTAACCAGTCGCTGCACCCGACGCCGCTATGTGCGACCAGAAAGGATTGCTGATGGAGTACTACGAAAGGTAGGCCCTGTGGTGTTCAGGTGTTCCTTCGGCAAGCCCTTCGACAGGCTCAGCCGAACGGTTGAGCATACGTGAAGAGGTGTACATCTCGTGAGTCGGAAGCGGCCAAAGAGGCTGATAGGCCGTGACCAAACTTGTCCTGAGCCTGTTTTCGACACCCATAGATGTGCCGGTCGAAAGCTGCTCAACCCCCATATCTGGGGGCGCGAGTTTATGCCTTCCAAATGATGACCGGCATATATGGGGGTTACGACCCCTAGCTGACTAACTATCACTTCCTAGCGATGACCTGCTAGCACTAGATGCAAGCACAGCCCGACGGGCAGTATGCTGGTCGACCAGACGGCGCATCGTACCAAGCGGGTCGCGATGCAGACGGTGAAGAAACTGGCGT
>JAUWNP010000322.1 GCA_030612585.1 Anaerolineae bacterium | reverse complement strand
CCGCCTCGGGCTGGATGTCCACGCCGTACAGGTTGCGCTCGATGAAGGTCCGCTTGAGATCGTAGTCGTAGTTGCGGCGTCGAACCCGCTTCTGGCCGCGCAAGCGCACGTCCAGCAGTTTGGTCAGCGCCACCATCTCGTAGAGCATGCCCACCAGGAAGGCGCCCGACCCAACGGCGGGGTCGAGCACGCGCGCGCCCTCAACTAATCCACGCAGCAGGCGGGCCTCCGGCCCGGTCATCATCGCGCTCAGTTCGGCCACCTCTTCGGTCGTCAACTGCTCGGCCGGGCCAACGTCCATCAGCGCTTCGATGCGGGCCGGGGCGAGACCGCTTTCGGCGGAGAGGTATTCCTTGAGCGCCTGGCGGCACATAAAGTGCACGATCACGCGGGGGGTGTAGTAGGAGCCGGTGGCCTTGCGGCGGTCTTCTGCTGTCTTCTGGCCCCGCTCCAGGCCCAGCACCAGGTTCTCGAAGATCTGGCCCAGCATCTCCGGGTCAATGGCCACCTCCACGTCCAGGGGGGTGTCCTCGCGCACGGTGAAGTTGTACCGCTCCAGCAGGCCGTCGAACACCTGGCGGAAGGCAGCGTTGCCGACGGTGAGTTGATCGGCCAGCACCGCGCCAGCGTCCACCTCGAAGAGGCCGCCGTTGAGGAAGGGCACGTCGCCCAGGCTGGGGAAGGCCGTGCCCTCGTTAGATAGGGCCACGAACAAGGGAAAGAGGAAGTCATCGTAGAAGCCGGCGCCATCCGGGTCGGCCCGGTAGTGGGCCTGGAAGTGGTGGTAGAGATAATCGCGCCGGTCGTCCAGCCAGCCTTTCTTCTGGATGAAGTAGAGGAACAGGAGACGGTCGAGGAGCACCTGGGCCTCTCTCTCAGCCTCAATCTCTTCGGCCCCACGGCGGGGATTACGCCGGGCGACGTCGGCGCACAATACGCTGAACACCTGCACGTAGTCGCGGTAGAACTGTTTGGTGACCTCCTCGACGTCAAACGCCTGGTCGTGGAGGCTCTGGAGTTCGAGGGCGGTGGTCTCGGGGGCGGGCACGGCCAGCAGGGCCACACGCTGGGCGGCGGTGCGCAGCCGTTCGTCCGGCCCAACGTGGATGCGGCGGATGGTGCGGCGGCGCCCTTCGACTCCGCTCGGGGTGACCCCCTCTACGCTGTACTTGACGTTGACGAAATCCCACAGCGTCAGGTCGCGGTTGGCAAAGACGAACAGGGCGTAGGGATGAAGTCTGTGCAGCGTGTGCTCGACGATGGGCCGCTCGACGGTGCGCGAGAGGTGGTCGGTGGTGAGGTGGGTGTAGACGACGCGGAAGTCGCGCTGCTGGGCCAGGTAGATCGGGGGCTCGGCGTAACGGCGCACGAGACGCCGGACGCCAGCGGGCCAGTTGCGGATCGGGAGGGGGAGTTCGTCGGCGTACTGGTAGCCCAGCGCGTCGAAGAGTTCCAGGCTGGCGTCGAGGGAGCACCGTCGGGGAAGTTCGGCCAGGCGGTGGCGGATTGTCTCGGGGGCAACCGGCATAACAGGCTCCTATCGGCGTGAAACGCAAAACGTGATGCGTGGCCGGTTACGTTTTGCGTCTTGCACTTGACACAGTGTATCACACCGCGCATAAAAGTGCAACCGAATGGAGTTAAGGTGCAACGCACTTGCGTTGCACCTCTACGCCCTCTTGTGCAGCGTCACCTGCCGTTCGTTGCCATCCAACAGCCGCCGGATATTGGGCCGCAGCGCCCACAGCGTCAACGCCGCTGTGCCCAGCCCGTGGATCAGGTAGGCCCACGGCGCGCCCGCCAACCAGGCCCGCAGCGCTAAGATAACTGGGAGCAGCAGCGCAACGACGATGGAGCCCAGCGAGGCATAGCGCATGGCTGTGACCACAGCCGCCCCTACGACGATCAGGATAGCGCCGTTCCAGGGCCACAGGCCGATGGCCCCACCGATAGTGGTCGCGGTCCCGGCACCACCCTTGAAGCCGATGAAGATGGAGTAGTTGTGGCCGACCACGGCCGCCAGACCGGCCAGCGCCTCGACAACGGGTGTCCCCACGACCGCCCGCGCCAGGTACACAGCCAATAGCCCTTTTGCGACGTCGCTCAATGCTGTCAGCAGGGCCACCCAGGGCCCGGCGGCTCGCAGGACATTCGTGCCGCCGATGCGCCCGCTGCCGACCTCGCGTATATCCTTCCCCGTCACCGCCCGCACGACCAATAGTCCCACCGGGATTGAGCCCAGCAGATACCCGCCTACGATCACGATCACACTCACAAGGGTTACCATGTTCATCTCCTCATTCAGGATTAGCACGAATTAAAACACGCCGGTCTCCCCCTGGTTACGCGAGTCTGCTGCATACTGTTCGCGGTATCGGAGTCCCCAACTTGTTGGGGCGTTCGCCAGCGGCCCGAACAAGCCCAGGACGTATCTTCTCAAAAACTTGGGGCGGGTGTAGGTCGGATTTGCTATCCGACCGGACGGCGGTTAGCAAAACCGCCCTACAGTCGTCATCCCCCCCTGAATATTGAGAAGATACCCCAGGACGTATCTGCTCAATAAACTGGGGTTTGACAGATGAGAAACCGGGTTTTCCAGAAAAAACCCGGTTTCTTTCCCCGAACTTTTGAGAAGTTGACACCCACTCCATTTTCGTGTAAGATTTAGTAGGGAAGGCGGTGCCGGTTTCCCCGCACCGCCTCAAATTGTGTCAGGAGATTGTGGAAGGAGGAAAGGCTATGTCTGCGATAATTGTGGTAGGTGCTCAGTGGGG